>JAEXJU010000060.1 GCA_023448955.1 Bacteroidota bacterium | reverse complement strand
GGATACAGTCTATCGTTAGTTTTGTGATGGGAGCCACGATGGCAACATCTATCTATATTCTGATCGCTTTTGTGGTCTTAGGAACCTGGCTTGTCGGCTATTTCAGACTGAAGGTGATGCAGATCATTGAAAAAATTCAGCAGAAAATTTTTGTTGAATTTTCTCTTGCCTTCGCCGAAAAACTTCCGAAAGTGAATCTCTCGGCTACACGAAAATATTACCTGCCGGAATTGGTCAATCGTTTTTTTGATACTCAAAATCTGCAGAAAGGGATTTCTAAAATATTACTGGAAATTCCCACGGCTTTGATCCAGATTTTATTCGGAATTCTGCTTCTCTCATTTTATCACCCGTGGTTTTTGGTGTTCGGAGCTTTGGTTATTATTTGCGTGATTATTATTTTCAGATTCACAATGGAAAGCGGAATCAAATCCAGCATCGATGAAAGCGACAAGAAGTATGAAGTCGCATCCTGGATTGAAGATATTGCAGCTTCTATTAAAACTTTTAAGCTAAATTCTAAAACTGAAATTCACGTTGCAGAAACTGACAATAGAGTAGTTAATTATCTTAATGACAGAACTTCTCACTTCCGTGTGCTTGTTATTCAGTACAAAACTATTATTGCCTTCAAGGTAATTATTACTTTGGTAATGCTTGTCATCGGAACCTATCTTTTGGTAAACCAACAGTTGAATATCGGTGCTTTTATCGCAACAGAAATCGTGGTTTTAACGATTATGACAGCGGTGGAAAAGCTGATTATCAGTTTAGAAAGTTATTATGATGTCATTGCAGCTTTGGCTAAATTGAATAAAGTAACCGATTTGCCGGAGGAAGATATGGGAGCAATTGCTTTTGAAAATCAGAATAGCTGTTTTGAAATTGAGTTTAAAGAGGTAAATTTTGCATTCAATGATTATCAGAAGATTTTAGAAAATGTCAATTTTAAAATCGCAGAAAATTCACTCAATGTCATCACAGGATCGCTCGGTTCTGGCAAATCTTTGCTTCTCAATATGATGACAGGTTTCTACGAGCCGACCTCAGGAAGTATTCTTTTCGATAAAATTCCGCTGAAAAACGTTGATAAAATCTCTCTCCGTAACCAAATCGGAATGTTCCTCGAAGATATGACCATCATTAAAGGAACAGTATATGAAAATATTATTTTGGGACAAACCCATATTTCGGCAGAGCAAATTCTAGAAATATCAGAGCAAATTGGGGTAGATGATTTCTCAAGTCAGTTCAGCAACGGTTTCTTTACCAAAATTAGTGAAACTGATACAGAGATTTCTTTCAGTTCTAAAAAGAAAATTATGCTTCTGAGAGCTTTAGTGGGCGAAAGAAGATTGTTGATTCTGGAAGATCCTTTGGACGGAATGAATGATGAGTTTAAAATAAAAATGAGAGAACATCTTTCTAATCTTAAAGAAAATACCACCGTTATCGTTGTTTCGGAAGATCCGGAAATGATCGAAAAAGCAGATCAGCATCTTCACATTGAAGAAGGAACAGTGAAAATTTTATTCAATAAAAATTAAAAAAATGGAACTGCAATCAGTCAATCAAATATATCATATTCATAAAAGATCAAGAGTAAAAAGGTGGTTTCTTTTCATCTTTCTCGGAGGAATTATCGTGCTTTTTTTACCGTGGACTCAGAATATAAAAGTACAGGGAAATGTAAGTACGCTTTATCAGGAACAGCGACCACAACAATTGAATTCTCCGATTCCCGGAAAAATCATCAAATGGTATGTGAAAAACGGTGATTATGTGAAAAAAGGCGATACTTTGCTTCAACTTTCGGAGGTTAAGGAAGATTATCTGGATCCGCTCTTGGTAAAAAGAACCGAACAACAGGTAGAAGCCAAAAAAGGTGTAAGAGATTACTATGAAGCCAAAGTTGGAACCACCAATAGCCAATTACAGGCTTTGAATTCTGCAAGAGATTTGAAATTGAGTCAGCTTAAAGTGAAAATCAGTCAGCTCAATAACAAATTAGCCGGAGAGGAAGCCGAACTTGAAGCAGCTAAAAACGAACTCAGAATGACTTCTGACCAATACGAAAGACAGAAGAAAATGTATGATGAAGGTTTGGTTTCGCTTACCCAATTTCAGCAGAGAAGTGTTTCTTATCAGAATGCTTTAGCTAAAAAAACGGCAACTGAAAATAAACTGGCGCAAACCCGACAGGAAATTGTGAATGTAAGTATCGAACAAAATGCTACCATTCAGGATTACAATGAGAAACTGAGCAAAACAGAAGGCGACCGTTTCCAGAGTATGGGACAAATTGAAGGAAGTGACGGCGATATTGCAAAACTCGAAAATCAGGTTGCCAATTACAAAGCAAGACAGGGTTTGTATTTCGTGATCGCTTCTCAAGACGGACAGGTTGTGCAGATCAATAAAGCCGGAATCGGGGAAATCCTCAAAGATGGCGAAAGCATCGGAATCATTGTTCCTGAAAAAGTAGATTATGCCGTAGAAATTTACATTAAACCCGTCGATTTGCCTTTGGTAAAAGAAGGACAGCGCGTAATGTGTATTTTCGATGGTTTTCCAGCGATTGTCTTTTCCGGTTGGCCAAATTCCAGCTACGGAACTTTTGCAGGAAAAGTAATCGCGGTAGAAAATAACATCAGCGCAAACGGAATGTTCAAAGCGTTGGTAATTCAGGATAAAAATGAAAAACAATGGCCTCCGAAAATCAAAATGGGAACAGGAGTTCAGGGAATTGCGATTCTTAATGACGTTCCGATCTGGTACGAATTATGGCGAAACATCAACGGTTTCCCGCCGGATTATTATGAAGTAAAAACCGAAAAATCTGCAAAAGATGAAAAGTCTAAAAAATAATCTGACTTATTGTTACAGGCAATATTCAGAAATCAATAAATGGAGTTTATACAAGTTATTATTTTTTATCAATAGCGTCGGGCTTTAGCCCGATATCAACAAGGGCTTTTTACACAGGCTTTAGCCGAAATTTAAAACAGGCTTTGGCTAAAGCCAACTAAATCGTTCTATTTGTGAATGGGCTAAAACCAAATCCTATTGATCATTTCAAATTTTACTAATTTGTATAAACTCTAAAAGTAGAGGCAGTTTAGTTCATAGATCCTTCGACAAGCTCAGGATGACATTTCTAATACTAACTGATTTACTTAAATACTGTCAGGCTGAGCTTAGTTTATCCTGAGCCTGACGAAGGAAAGCCTTTTTTATTAAAAATAAAATTAAAAAACAACGCAAAACTCATAATAAAACTTTGTTTATGAATTACTTACAATTTATTTTTGAGTATTTTTTCCACAATACTGGTGCAGCCCGACCTGAGTGGAGCTCTTTTGTGAGGAGGAACGACGAGCAAAAAGCGGGAACGGAGGGCGGAATAGCTGCCCAAATAAATAGAAATATGAATGTTGCTTATGCTAAAAAAATAGTTACCACACTTCTCATTCTGTTATGTGTTCAGTTTTCGTTTGCGCAGGATTCTCTGAAACTTTCGCATCAGGAATTTCTGAATATTGTAAAAAATTATCATCCGTTGGCTTTTAAATATCAGCTTCAGAATAAAATTGCCAATGCTGAAATTACCAAAGCGAGAGGAAATTTTGATCCGGTACTTGCAGGAAAACTGGGGGAGAAAAATATTGACGGAACAAAATATTACGAACAGCGAAATGTAGAACTCGGCATTCCGACGTGGTACGGAATCGATATTACCGGAAGCTACAATTATCTGGATGGCGAAAAACTCAACAGCAGCGAAACGAAAGGAGGTTTGTATCAGTTTGGAGTAACGATTCCTTTGGCAAAAAATCTTCTGTACGATAAAAGACGAGCAATGCTCGATCAGGCAAAATTTGGTCTGAAAATGACGGAAGCCGAACAGGTTGTTTTCACCAATGAACTTCTTCTGGATGCTGAAAATACGTATTGGGATTGGGTAAAAAACTATGAGATCTACAAACTGCAGAAATCTGCGGTAGATATCAACAGAAAAAGGCTCGAACTTACCAAAAAGACGTACGATTTTGGAGAAAGACCGGCAATAGATACAGTGGAAGCCTCTTCGCAATTGCAGAGTTTTGAGCTTCAGGAAAGAGATGCTTATTTAAGTTTTGTGAAAAGTACGCAGGAACTTCAGATGTATCTCTGGAAAGAAAATCAAGAGTTTTATGAAATTTCAAAGCTTATTTTCCCATCTTCGAATCTTGACGAGCATTCCGGATATTCCGATTATGAATTTCTGGTGCAAAATGTACAGTCCAGACAAGTGCAAAATCACGCCTCATTAGAATATTATCTTCAGAAGCAACATATTCTGGAAAGTGAAAAAAGGCTGAAGTGGCAAAGTTTCCTTCCAAAGATTGATTTTACGTATAATTTTTTCAATAAGGAAAACTATCGCCGTGATTTTCTTCCTTTGTTTGATAATAATTTCCAGTACGGATTGAAGCTCGAGATTCCGATTTTCCTGAGACAGGCAAGAGCAGATTACGAAATTGCGAAACTGAAAATCTCTCAAAACCAACAGGATTCTCAGTTAAAAACAAGAGAAATCAATACTAAAATAGAAACTTATAAAAATGAGGTGAATAACTATTTCGCCCAAATTGATATTTCCACAAAAAATCTTAACAATTATCAAAGACTTCTGAATGCGGAAGAAACGAGATTCAGCAACGGAGAAAGTTCATTGTTCCTGATCAACTCCAGAGAAAATAAATTGTTGGATGCGAGAGAAAAAAACATTGAACTGAAAGCCAAATTCCTGAAAAGCTACAATAAGCTGAAATGGCTGAATGAAAATTTTTTGAGGTAATAAAAAAGGAATTCTGACCGCAAAATTCCTTTTTTAATTTATTTTAAGATAAAATGATTTCTATGTTTTTGATTGATTGTGTTTATTAATTTGCCGCAAAGAAATACAAAGAAATTTCATTTTTTGGGAATTATTTTAAGAAAAACAAAGACACTTCGTTTAGTAATGAAATACAAATTTTTGGTATTTCTTTGATGAGTTTTACGCCTTCGTTTAACTTAAATATCTGAAAAATGAAGAATTAAACCCCTTGTCTAACCCTGCGATTCATTAAATTTATCTCAAACTGAAGTTTCTTTATTTTTAAGCTTTCATCTTCACGAAGTAAAAGATTAGCAAAGCCCAGCTCAGAATCATCAATAATCCTCCAAGCGGAGTGATCGGTCCAAGAAATTTAAGATTCATCCCGAAATAATCCTGCATACTCAATCCGTAAATACTGAATGAGAAAAGCATCGTTCCGAAAATCATAAACCAAGAAATCCAGTTTTCGGTTTTGGTTTCAAATTTTAAAATGTAACCTGCAATTAATAGAAAAAATGCAGCATACATTTGATATCTTACGCCAGTTTCAAAACTTTCCAGTCTTTCCACAGATAATATTTTCTTTAAAGCGTGTGCTCCGAAAGCGCCTAAAATTACAGATAACATTCCATAAACAGCTCCGAAGACTAAAGTGATTGTTTTCATTTTATTTTTTAAGATTTATTTCCATTCACTATTAAAGGTTCCGTTTTCATTAAATAATCTATGAATTTCACAAACTGGATAATTTGGATTTGAAATATTAAAAGTTCCTAACTTCTGAGCGTTATTTATCGCAATTGGAAGTTTTGATCTCAAGAAACTATAAATATCAGCATTGCTTCTTTTATAGAATTTTTCAGTTTTTTCATAAGTGGGAAATTTTTTTTTCAAATCCTTCCCTGTTTCATCACAGTCTTGGTAACTTTTCTTAGAATATTTAAAATGCAACAACAGCCAATATTCAAAACAAGTATTAACAACTAAAATTTCAACATTTTTTATTGAAGACAATTCTTTATAATATCTTGCAAATTCTGCACTTCGCTTTTCATCGCCTTTTTTACATTCTCTTGATTCTTGCTCAATGACATCATAATCTACAATCCAAAAAACTTTATCATAAGTTTTAGATAAATCCTTAACATATTCATATTGCTTTCTTAGAGAGGCTTTTTTCAATAATTGAGGAAGAATGTTGATTGTTAACTTTTCATTTTCTTTTAGCATTTGAAAATACCATTTTTCACAATCGCCATCTCCGACAATTGCAAAAGTTTTTTTTCCTTTATCAAAAAATGACTTCTTATTCCGCATCGTCTAAATCAATATAATAATCTCCCAGATTGGGAACTCCACCTAATTTTCCCGACTTATAAGTATTAAGAACATTAGTTGTGTCTCTAACTACAGATGAATCAAAATCAGCTAAAGAATAAAGTTCTGTAGCGGAATCTTCGTTTTTGTCTGTAAACCAAATGGCATCGTTGCGAAATAAATCTTTATCAGCAAGTATTTCTCTATTATGGGTTGTGATTATTAATTGAGACGCTTGTTTACTATTGGCTATGTAGGTAAGTAAAAAATATTTAAGTAGATCTGGGTGAAGAGATGATTCTATTTCATCTATAAGTAATATTCTATCATTTCTAAGTATTACGTAAAGAAGCCCAGCTAAATCAAAATATTTTTGAGTCCCTAAAGATTCAGATTCTAACGGCAAAATATAATTATATCCATTAACTTTATGTTCAAAATTAATTTCAATATTAATTCTATGAAATTCACCTTTTGATTTTAGGCTCTCAACTAGTTTCTTACCTTCATCAGTTAGATTTTCATTTAAAATATTTTCAAACCCATTAGGATATGGAATTTTTTGTTCTTTAAAATAGAGATTTGAAAAATTAAAATCAGCTTTTTTAAGAAGTTGAATTAAGAATTTTATATCTAATGACGAATCTTTGATTAAGTCATATACAAAATTCCTAAAACTATGATTGGGCTCAGCTAAAGGACTTTGAGAAATAAAAAAATCAATTGCAGTATCAATTTCAATGTTATCAATATTAGATTTTAAATATCCTCCTAAGACGGTATTATTCCATAGTGTATGTATTTCGAGATTTCTTTTTAAAAATGCCTTATTTTTAATTTTGCTTCCTATTTTTATGTGAGCAATCTCTTTTAACTCATCGGTAACTCTTTCAAAAACAATTGCTTTATTAGGATTGTAGTTTGATAATCTTTCAAAAACTATACAATTTTTATTTAATTCTAACTCATAAAAATAGCGTAAACCGTTTTTGATAAACTCTAATTCAAAAAAGCAGTTTTGAAATGGCATCTCTTGATCGAATAAAAACGGTTCGTAATTAAGTTTTTCAGTTTTCTTTTCAAGAGGTTCGGTTATAATGTCTTTCAAAAAATCCAAAGCTTTCAAAACAGTCGTTTTTCCAGACGCATTTGCACCATATATTAAAGCCAATTTGTTAAGGCGCAAACCTTTGATTGGCTCAATAATATAGTAATCTTCCAAATGATCAGATTTGTTAGCTAAAAAGGATAAAGTTTGCTTTTCTTTTATAGAACCAAAATTCCTTACACTGAAATTAATTATCATTTTTAAGCTATTTTTTGTAAATCATTTACAAATATACATATAAAAATCGAATTATTACTTACTTCTCAACTTCTCCAGTTCCGCAATCACCTCGTGATGACTCACGGTTTTATCTTTGAAATAATTTACAAAATGTTGTTTCTCTTCTTCGGTTGCATTAAACTGATTGAGAATATTAAACAAATGCATTTTCATATGACCTTTCTGAATTCCAGTTGTAACTAAAGAACGTAATGCTCCAAAATTCTGAGCCAGTCCGGAAACCGCCAAAATACTCATTAATTCCTGTGCAGAAGGTTTTCCAAGAAGCGCCAAAGAAAATTTTACCAGAGGATGAAGATTTGTCAAACCACCAACCACGCCAACAGAAATCGGCAAGTCAATCCAGAATCTGAAAATTCCATTATCGATGGTACAGTGCGTTAAAGAAGAATATTTTCCGTCTTTTGCTGCATAAGCGTGTGCGCAAGCTTCGGTTGCACGGAAATCGTTTCCTGTTGCAATCACAACAGCATCCACACCGTTCATAATTCCTTTATTATGAGTTGTCGCACGGAAAGGTTCGATTTCGGCAATTGTAACCGCCTGTTTAAATTTTCTTGCAAACTCTTCATTTGAAATTCCGCTGTCATCTTTCAAATCTTCAATTTTACACGAAACTTCGGCTCTCACAATACAATCCGGAGTGAAATTAGAAAGAATATTCATCACTACCTGAAGAGAATTTTTTTCTTCTTGTGTGAAGCTTTCTTCAATAGAAATCTCTTCTTTCAATGTTTTACCAAATTGTTCAAGACAAGAGTTGATGAAGTTGGCTCCCATAGAATCTACCGTATCAAAACTTGCCTTCAGTTGATAATAATTTGGCATTTCGGCAGTTTTATCTACCAGTTTTATTTCTAAAATTCCGCCACCACGGTTTCTCATATTGGCAGTGATACTTTCTGTAGCTTCAAATAATTTTTTCTTTAATTTAAAATTAAAAAAATGCTGAAGTTTATGCGATTCTACATCAATAATAAAATGGGTGTGTCCAAGTTTTTTCGTATTGATAATGGTTGTTTTAAAACCTCCTTTGTCAATCCAGAATTTTGCTGCTTTTGAGGCGGCTGCAACGACAGAACTTTCTTCCACTGCCATCGGAAGCGCAAATAATTTTCCGTCGATCAGAAAATTTGGGGCAATTCCGTAAGGCATATAAAAATTGGAAATGGTATTTTCAGAAAACTCGTCGTGAAGTTTCTGCAAATCGGCATTGTCGTTCCAATATTGGTTTAATATATTTTGATATTCTGTGTTTCCTTCAAGGTATTCATTTACGAGCCAGTCGATTTTCCCCAGTTTTGTCAATTTGGAAAAACCTTCAACGGGTTTATGATTCATATGGAGTATTTATTTTATTAAGGTGGAATTTTGAAAATTTAATAATGGTAAAGATACTAATTTTATCGTTTTAGACTGTTGATAACATCTATCATAAATCCTTGATATTTGTCAAATTTGGAATTAAATTTGACAGATATTAATTACTATAAATTTTAAACAGTCAAATGAATTTCGACCGCATCAAAGAAAAACTCGAAATACTCGCAGATGCTGCGAAGTACGATGTATCGTGTTCTTCCAGCGGTGGAAAACGAAAAAATAACGGTGGATTAGGCGACAGTTCGGCAAGCGGAATTTGTCATACTTACACAGAAGACGGACGTTGTGTCTCGCTTCTCAAAATTCTTCTGACTAATCATTGCATCTACGATTGTATTTATTGCGTTTCCAGAAAATCAAATGACATTAAACGGGCAGCTTTCACAGTAGAAGAAGTGGTGGATTTGACCATCAGTTTTTACCGCCGAAATTACATTGAAGGTTTATTTCTCAGTTCCGGTATTTTTAAAGATGCGGATACAACGATGGAACGTTTGGTTCGGGTGGCGAAAAAGCTGAGAACCGAACACAATTTCAATGGTTATATTCATCTCAAATCAATTCCCGGAGCGAGTGACGATTTAATGAATGAAGCCGCACTTTACGCAGACCGATTGTCTGTCAACTTGGAAATCCCGACAGAATCGGGCTTGAAATTATTAGCGCCGGATAAAAACCGGGAAGATATGCTGCAACCGATGAGAATTGTCCAGAAAGGCATTCAGCAATATAAAGATGAAAAGAAAATCATCCGAAGTGCTCCGAAGTTTGCGCCGGCCGGACAATCTACACAAATGATTGTGGGTGCGACTAATGAAAATGATTTGCAAATTATAAAAGTGGCTGATCACTTCTACAAAAATTATGGGATGAAACGGGTTTATTATTCAGGTTATATTCCGGTAACGGTGGATAATCGTTTGCCGGCAATTACAGCGGAAGTTCCTGTTTTAAGGGAAAACCGTCTGTATCAATCAGATTGGCTGATGAGGTTTTATGGTTTCAAAGCAGATGAGATTTTAGATTTCAATATGCCTTTTCTCGATTTGGAAGTAGACCCGAAATTAAGCTGGGCGTTGCGACATCTCGACCAATTTCCCGTTAATCTTCAAACCGCAGATTATAAGATGATTCTCAGAATCCCGGGAATTGGTGTGAAAACTGCACAGAAAATTGTGAGCGCAAGACAATTCCAGGTTTTGACAATTGATCATCTTAAGAAACTCGGCGCAGCGGTCAACCGTGCTAAATATTTTATTGATTTCACTTATGGAAATCCTTTTCTGAAACACTTAACTGATTTGAATTTGAGAAAGTTAATTATCGGTGGAAGTCAGTCCAAATTTCAGAATCAGTTTTCTCAGCAGCTGACTTTGTTTTAAGGCTTCGACTTCGCTCAGCCTGACAAAGCTAAATCTTTCGTACACTCAAACGCTCCAACCCTGCAACCCAAAAACTCTCAAACTCGGAAAATGACAACCCTTCTCTACGACGGCAGTTTCGACGGACTTTTTACAGCGGTATTTGAAGTTTTCGAGTACCGTTATCAGGATGCGGAAATCCGAAACCGGGAAAATTTTGTTCAGGAAAATATGTTTGCGGAGATTCACGAGGTTGTGACGCAACAGGAAAAATCTGAAAGAGTACTGAATAAACTGGAAAAAAGCATTGGAAAATCGGGAATTAACGATTTGCTTAGGGTTTATCTTTCCGAAGATGAAGATTTGGAACAGTTGATTTTATCAGTCATTAGGCAGTCGGTGAAATTTCCGGAAGAAAATGTTCTGAAGAATTTTGCCAACGATGATATTCTGAAAATTGCTAAAATCTGCAAATCCGTCAGCCGGGAAAGACACAGAATGACTGCTTTTGTGAGATTCGAGAAGATGCAGGATGATATTTATTTCGCCAAAATCGACCCGGATTTTAATGTGTTGCCTTTAATCAGAAAACATTTCAAAGACCGATACGCCGACCAAAAGTGGATGATTTACGATTTACGAAGACATTACGGATTGTTCTACGATCTGGAAAACTGTGACTTCTTTTATCCCGATGAAAAATTAGATTTAAACCAATATCAACAGAAATTCCACGATGAGGAGAAGAAATACCAGACACTCTGGCAAAGTTATTTCACGAAAACGAATATAAAGGAACGGAAAAATACTAAACTCCACATTCAGCACGTTCCCAAGCGCTACTGGAAATATCTGACCGAGAAATGGTGATTTGGAGCCGTCGCCCGCAGCAGGGATAGTAGCGGATATCCTTTTTTTGCGGCTGGCAGTCCCTCGCCGTTGGAGAGGGATTTAGGGTTAGGAAAAAAGATAGCAGCGGATAGCCCGGCCGGCAGATTTTGCGTGGGCTGGAGCGTTGGGAAATCTGACGGGCTGCCCAAATCTTCTCGACAATTCAAATTCTTAACTTACATCAATGTGAGGGAAGTTTTACCGACCTAAATTTGCATCATAATTAACAACAAAATATTAAAATTATGGCAACTAAATGGTTATTGGACCCAACGCATAGCGAAATCACTTTCAAAGTAAAACACCTGATGATTTCTAACGTAAAAGGAGAATTCACAACGTTCAACGCAGAGATTGATGCAGAAGACGATACATTCGCCAATGCAAAAGTTTCAGCTTTTATCGATACAGATTCTATTTTCACCAACAATACAGACCGTGACAATCACCTGAAATCTGCAGATTTTTTCAACGCAGAAGCGAATCCGAAAATCACTTTCGAAGCTTCAACTTTAAATGGTGATGTTACAGGAAACCTTACAATCAACGGTATTACAAAGCCAGTGACTTTGGACGTGGACTTTGGCGGAATCAATTCTGATCCTTGGGGAAATACCAAAGCAGGTTTCTCTTTCGAAGGAAAAATCAAGAGAAGCGACTTCGGTCTGACCTGGAACGCAGCTATAGAAACAGGCGGTGTGATGGTGAGCGAAGAAGTTAAAATTGCAGGCGAACTGCAGTTTGTAAAACAATAAAAGAATACGATAGTATTTATAGTTTGAGTTTTTAAAGTATAAACAGAGTTCGCTTTGTTTATACTTTTTTTGATTTCAGGAATAATTTGGGCAGCTTAATCCGCCTTCCGCTCCCGCTCTTTTCACTCCACTTTGTTGCGTAAAAAGGAGCTCCGCTCAAGTCGGGCTGCAGATTCAACATCAAAACAACAGTCAACAAAGAACACAGTTTTGTCATTCCGCAGGAATCTAGACTGTTGAGATTCGTACAGAATAACAATGTTGTGATAAAAAAATCTGCTCAATTAGCCAAATCTGCGAGAAAATAAAATATTTTTTACATTAATACATTTTACTTTTTACAAAAAAATATGAACCTCAACGACCTTTCAAAAATATCTGATAACTTCCGAACCACAGAAAAAATGCCGGTTTTGTTTTTAGGACACGGTTCTCCGATGAACGCCATCGAAGAGAATGTTTTTGTTCAGGGATTCAGGAATATCAGTAAAGAAATCCCAAAACCAAATGCCATTATCTGTATTTCTGCGCATTGGTTTACGAACGGAACATTTGTCACAGCTATGGAAATGCCGAAAACCATCCACGATTTTTATGGTTTTCCAAAAGAATTGTTTGATGTTCAGTATCCTGCAAAAGGGGATCCGGAATTAGCTGAAGAAACTGTTGGATTATTAGCTCCGGTTTTGGTAGAAGAAGATCATAGTTGGGGATTGGATCACGGTGCGTGGTCAGTTTTACGACATCTTTATCCGGATGCAGATATTCCGGTTATTCAGTTAAGTATTGATTATACAAGACCGCCTCAATATCATTTTGATTTAGCAAAAAAATTATCCAAACTCCGTGAAAAAGGAATACTGATTATCGGAAGCGGAAACATTGTCCATAATCTTCGTTTGATTGACTGGAAAAATATCGATACGGTCGGCGCTGGCTGGGATTGGGCGATAGAAGCGAGGGAAAAAACCAACAACTGGCTTTTGGACGGCGATTTTCAGAAACTCATCGATTATCAGAAACAAGGTTCATTTTTGCAATATGCAGTTCCGACATCAGACCATTTTCTGCCAATGATTTACAATCTCGGACTGAAAGAGCAGTCAGAAGAATTATCATTATTCAATGACTCGCTTATTGGTGGTTCATTGAGTATGACATCGATAAGGATTGGGTAATTTTAGATATTATAGCAATAATCGGACACTATTTTTAAATTTATCGCAGATAAGGCAAATTTTGCAGATTCAGCAGATGATTACGCTAGAAAATATACAAAATCAGCCTAATTTGTTAGATATTTATTTCAATACTTTTTCAAAACAAACACTATTATCAACTCCAATATACTGTCCGTAATTGAGGATAACATTGTAGCCGCATTTGTTGTAAAGCGCAACGGCTTCAGTTTGCCTTTTTCCGGTTTCAAGAATTGTTTTTTCGTAACCCAATTCTTTTGCCCAAGTTTCTAATTCGTTTAAAATTTTAGAAGCCAAACCTTTTCCACGTTTCTCAGGAAGTGTAAACATTCTTTTCACTTCCATCGATTTTGAATCCAATTCCTTGATGGCGCCACAAGCAACAGCTTCTTCATTATCAAAAATCACGATGCAATGTTTCAGCATATCAATTTTGTTGTACTGATCGTAAAAAGCGTGCTCCTCGCCATCCATTACTGCAAGATAGGCATCCAGTTGCGTAACTAATTTTTGAAAGTCTGGGTTTTCGGAAGTTGTTCTGAGGGTTTTCATTATTGATATTATACTAAGTAAAACGCTTCGACTCCGCTCAGCGTGACAATTCGAATGTAAACATTGTCAATCTGAGCGGAGTCGAAGACTTTTTTGAATCTAATTCACCACCAATTTCTTCTCTCTAATCAACTCTGCGATCTTCAGAATATCTTCGCCGATCAATCTATCGTCTTCCAGTTTTGGAACCACAGAACGGATGATGGCATAGTTTTCCTCAACAATTTTGGAACATTTTGCTGGTCTTCGGAATTCCAAACCTTGTGCAGCGAACATTAACTCAATCGCTAAAATATTTTCTAAATTCCCTAAAATTTGATTAAATTTTCTTCCTGAAATACTTCCCATAGAAACGTGGTCTTCTTGTCCTAAACTTGTCGGTATAGAATCTGCCGATGCCGGGAAACATAACGTTTTGTTTTCAGTAACCAAGGCCGCACTTGTATATTGCGGAATCATAAAGCCGGAATTCAGGCCGGAACTTTCTACTAATAATTTCGGTAAACCATATTTTCCTTCGAGTAAAAGATAACTTCTTCGGTCAGAAATATTTCCCAATTCTGCGGCTGCCAGCGAAGCGTAATCCAAAGGCAAAGCCATCAATTGTCCGTGGAAATTACCGCCGGAAATGGATTCTTCTGCGCTTAGAACAATTGGATTGTCCGTCACAGAATTCAGTTCAGTCTCTGCCATCATTTTCAGATGTTCAAAGGCATTTCTGCTCGCACCATGAACCTGCGGAACACATCGCATAGAATACGGATCCTGAACCCTGTCGCAGAATTCGTGAGACTTTAGATTATCAGAATCTTTAAGGAAATTTCGCATTCTTTCTGCTACTTTTCGGCTTCCATCGAATGGACGAATCTCGTGTAATTCTTTCTTGAACGGACTAGACGAACCTCGGTAAGCTTCCAGACTCATTGCTGCGGTCAAATCTGCCAAATCCAAAAGGTATTCGAATTTTGCCAAACCTGTAATGGCGTGAGCTAAAATAAATTGTGTACCGTTAATCAAGCCTAAACCTTCTTTAGGACCGAGTTTCAAAGGGTGAATGTTATGTTTTTCCAACACCTCGGAAGTGACTTTGATTTCATCGTTTTCCCAAACCTGACCCAAACCTAACAATGGCAAAACCAAGTGAGCTAATGGTGCCAAATCTCCGGAAGCTCCCACAGAACCTTGCTCGGGAACAACGGGAATAATATCCAGTTCCAACATCAGAATCAGTCGCTCAATAACATCTAATGAAACACCTGAAAACCCTTTCGATAAAGCATGGATTTTGGAAATCATCATTATTTTGGAGATGTTTTTATGAATCGGTTTTCCGACTCCAACAGCGTGAGAAATAATCAGATTATGCTGAAGCTGAGCTGTTTCTTCTTCCGATATTTTGACATCACAAAGCGGTCCGAAGCCTGTGTTGATGCCATAAACCGTTCTGTCAGATGCTACGATTTGCTGAACATTCTGTTGCGATTTTAGTATTTGGTCTTTTGATTGTTGATTGAGTTTTGCGTTGGAAGGATTTTTTAAAATCTCTAAAACGTCCTTATATCCTAATTGGTCGATTCCATAAATCATCACTGAAAAAATTTTGCCTAAAAGTACACTTTTCGGGAGGATTTTGAAAAAAATTATCAATCATCCATTTTATCTTCGACTTCCAGCTTAAACTAAATTTTCGTGCTCATTAATTCTTTTGCAATTATTATCTAATTAGTGTATTTAATTTTCTAATATTTAATTATTTAGCTTCACAATATTATAAAACATAACCAAATTTAATTAATTGTAAATCATATAATTAAGCAAAAGAGTATGTGATAAGTAGGTTGTTTTTTTAGAAAAAATAGAAAAAATCATTGTTTTGTTCTCAATTTTACACAAAACAATGAAAAAACAATTTGAATATCTAGTGCGATTTCCAGGCTTTTGGAATGGTATCAATTACTCAGTTAATACTTCCATTTGTATTGCGCGTCACCGAGTAGGTGTAAAAATTTCTCCAGCATTATTTTCAATACTTGTAATTCTAAGAATCAGGAATTTGAGCTTGCACTTATATTCTTGATTCAGAAATTATTATTTAGCTTCCTAACTATAAGTTTTTATAATAATTAATACACATATATAAATGATTGTTTTCTATCATTATTTTTGTATTTCCCAAAATAATAAATCACAAATGTATAATAAGTTTATTTTTTTAGTACTAATGGTGTGTTCCGTATTTGCGCATTCGCAAAGTGGAAATTATGACTCAGTAAAATATTATTCTAAGTTAGCTATTACTTCCTTAGATTCCGATCGTGATAAAAGCATACCATATATAAATAAAGCGCTTGTCTTTGCAGAGAAAACTGAAGACCACGAAGTCCTTTCGGATATATTAATCAAGAAAGGGCATATTGAATATTTTTCGGATAAGGTGGATGAGAGTTTTCTGACACTTAGAAAGGCATCTATGCAAGAATATACAAAGCAAAATCCTTACTTCCAGGCCAGAATCAAAATCATAAGAGCGGATAACTATAATAGATTGGGATTGGATTCTTTATCATTAAAAGAAAGTAAAGATGTACTTAAATTGCTTAGTTATAAAACCAAAGATGTAAAGGAACAAAACATGCTTCTACGTTCGCTAGGCAGACTTGCAGATTACTATGAGAGCCATAAAGACAAACCTAAATATGAGAAGTATTTTTCTGACTACGAACATCTTTTAAAAAATCTTAATAGAAAAGATTTTATTCCTGAGTTTGAAGTTTTCTACTTCAATAAAAGTACTTTACTCCTTGAAAAAAAGTTGTATGATTCTGCTTACCATTACTTAAAACTGGGAGAAGCATTCGAGCATTCATTAGGTAACAAAACTTTGCCATATTATTATTACTATGCATTTGGTGAGTATTATAATAGCATCAAAGATTATAAACAAGCATTGAAATATTATGATAAATGCATTAAACATATTGAAAATTCTAAGTTTCCTAACGAAGATTTTTTAAATGCTTTTCTGAAAGCTGCTGATTTGTCCGGAAAATTAGGTAATAAAGAACAGCAGATAAAATATCTGGACACGTATTCAAAAATTAAGGAAAAATTGACTAAAAGTAAAGATGAAGGCGCACTGAACAATGC
>JAEXJU010000024.1 GCA_023448955.1 Bacteroidota bacterium | reverse complement strand
GGACTACCTCCCACTCTTCTGGAATAGAACATGTCGCCTTTGCTGAATAATTCTGTTCCTTCCATAAAAAATGAACGCTGTTCTGCAAATTGCTGCTCAAATGGAGTGAGATTCAGAATGGAATTATCGAAATTGGCCTGCCCGAAATCCGGAATCAGCGTCATATCAAAAGTGAAGGCGTCATTGATTCCGTATTTCAGATCCATACCACCATTGATATTGGTTTCGGTTTTTCCATCATAATTATTAACATAAGTGGAAAAATAAGGCGTAAAAGAAAGCCTGGTAGGTGTTTTTATATCTGTAACACCACTCAAAACACCATCGTACAGAGTATAACTTCCCTTTTGATTATCTACGTGATTCCAGTCATACATTGTATTGGTTCTTTTGATTTTTCTTATCATATTAAGGCCAAACTCCTGCACATTTTTTTTAGGAAATCTTAGTTCGAAGAAAGGAATTTTCATTTCCACAGCCCAACCTTTATCATTGATTTTTACTGCGCTGTACCAAACGGCATTCCAGGACATATCTTCATTGAGAGTCGTAAGTTTTCCATCTACTTGCACACCGGCAGCAGTAACTATAAACTCTAGACTTTGCTGATGGTCATTATATCCATTAATAATAATCCCGAAAAAATCATCATTGGCAATATTATCTCTCTCCGTAAGTTCTTTTAATATTTTGGACGGATCCGGATCATACATCTGAGCAGCAATATATAAACCCGTATCATCATATAAAAACTTTACTTCGGTTTTTAAACTGTCTGCCTGCGGTTTTCCGTTATTGGGTTGTCTTTCTACAAAATTAGAAGCTATAGGAACATTTTTCCATACCTCATCATCCAAAATACCATCGATCTTAATGGTTTGATCATTTTTTATAGCTTGAAGTTTTTTTCTGGAAATACTGTCTGTAACAGGCGTTTTCTGCGCATAAAAAATACCGGACAGAAATAAGAGTGGTAGAATAATAAGTTTAATTCTCATAAGTTTTGGTTACTTGAAGATAAGACAACAAAGAAATTATTTCTGTTACATAGTCATAAAAAAAATCAGGCAAATGCCTGATTTTCAAATTATATTATTTTGAAATTATGGTTTGTAACCATCTTTCAGTGTAACAGTTCTGTTGAATACCAATTGATCCTCAGAAGAATCTCTGTCTTTGATATAATATCCGATTCTCTGGAACTGATAATGATTTTCCAAAGTAGCATCTTTCAGGCTCGGCTCTGCAAAACCATAAGAAACTCTGAGCGATTGCGGATTAATAAACTCTATAAAATCTACATCTTTCTCCGCATCCGGTTGTTCTGTAGTAAACAGTCTTTCATAAGTTCTGATTTCTATAGGCAAAGCGTGTTTTGCGGAAACCCAATGCAATGTTCCTTTCACTTTTCTCAGACTGGCTTCTGTTCCGCTTCCAGATCTGGAATCTTCATCATAAGTTGCAAAAATAGTAGTTATTTCTCCTCTATCATTTTTTTCTACACGTTCAGCTTTAATGATATAACCAGATTTTAGACGAACTTCGCCACCCAATTTTAATCTGAAGAATTTTTTATCAGCTTCTTCCTGAAAATCTTCTTTCTCTATATAAAGTTCTTTTGAAAAAGGCACCTGTCTTGTTCCGGCGTTTTCATCTTCGGGATTATTTTCTGTTTCCAACCATTCTTCTTTATCATCCGGATAATTCTCGATGATAAGTTTTACCGGATTTACAACTGCCATCACTCTTGTCGCAATCTTATTAAGATCTTCTCTTACAGAAAACTCTAATAACTGAATATCAATCAGGTTTTCTCTCTTGGCAACACCTACTCTTTCTATAAAATTTCTGATGGAAACCGGTGTGTAACCCTTTCTTCTCAGTCCTGAAATAGTTGGCATTCTAGGATCGTCCCAGCCAGTTGTTACACCTTCTGCTACCAATCTCTGCAGTTTTCTTTTAGATGTAACCATGTAAGAAACATTCATCCTTGCAAATTCTCTCTGCTTAGGCGCAACTTTCCCATCATCATAGACCTGGTTTAAATACCATTCGTAAAGCGGACGATGATTTTCGAACTCCAGAGAACAAAGCGAGTGCGAAACCTGCTCAAGATAATCACTTTCTCCGTGCGCCCAGTCGTACATCGGATATATTTTCCAGCTGTCACCAGTTCTGTGATGCGGACGCTTTAAAATCCTGTACATCACCGGATCACGCATATTCATATTAGGTGATGTCATATCGATTTTTGCACGAAGACTCATTGCACCTTCTTCGAATTCGCCATTTTTCATTTTTTCGAAAAGCTGAAGGCTCTCTTCAACAGGACGATTTCTGAATGGCGACTCTATACCGGGTTCAAAAGGATTTTTCCTCTGAGCTGTTATATCTTCGGAAGGCTGTTCATCTACATAAGCTTTTCCTTGTTTGATGAGCTCTGCAGCCCAGTCATACAACTGCTGAAAGTAGTCCGAGGCATAACATTCCTTATCCCACTCGAAACCAAGCCATTCCACATCTTTTTTAATAGAATCTACAAATTCCTGTTCTTCTTTTTCCGGATTGGTATCATCAAAACGAAGATTGACAGGCGCATTGTATTTTTGTCCTAAACCAAAATTGATGCAGATAGCTTTTGTATGACCTATATGAAGATAACCGTTTGGTTCTGGCGGAAATCGGAAACGTAATTTTCTGGAATCCAGGCCATTTTCCAAGTCATCTTCTATGATTTGCTCAATAAAATTGAGTGATTTTTTTTCTTCTTCCATAATCTGAACTTGAGGCGCAAATTTAACTTAATTTCCCCGAAAAATAAAACGTTTATAACTTTTGATTAAGCCTCTAAATATTATTGTAAACTGAAAATTATCATTTAGGAAATGTTAAATTTCTGTGAACTTTGAACAAATAGTTATATACCGTTCATTTTTTTTTAATTTTGGGATAATTAATAAATCGTAATGAATCGTAAAAAAATCCTTTTAATTGATGATGAGCAGGACATCCTAGATATCATCTCATATAATTTGGAAAAAGAAGGCTACCAGGTTTTTACCGCAAGCAATGGAAATGAGGGCATTGATAAGGCAAAAGAAATATTGCCGGATCTCATTCTACTGGATGTAATGATGCCTGAAAAAGATGGTATAGAAACTTGCCAGGACCTAAGAAAAATCAAAGAACTTCAGAAAACGCTCATTGTATTCTTATCCGCTAGAAGCGAGGAGTTTTCCCAGTTGGCAGGTTACCAGGCAGGTGCAAATGATTATATCGTAAAACTCATCAAACCGAAAGTTCTGGTATCAAAAGTAGCAGCACTTTTGCAGTTGGGTGCACAATCTCAGGAGAATTCCAATTATATCGAAATCGGTGACCTGATCATTGATAAAGATAATTTTAAAGTATCGAAAGGAAAAGAGGAATTTTTACTTCCTAAGAAGGAGTTTGACCTGCTTTATCTACTGGCTTCCAATACGGACAAAGTTTTTAAAAGAGAAGAAATCCTTGAAAAAGTCTGGGGAAATGATGTGATTGTAGGTGAGAGAACTATTGATGTTCACATCAGAAGGCTGAGAGAAAAACTGGGAATCAATACCATCCAGACGCTCAAAGGAATTGGTTATAAATTAGTAGTTTAGGATTTTCTTTACAGAAAATCTTTTTTTTGATATGAGATTTAGAAATTCTATAAAAATCAACTGGCTTTCTGCTGCTGCATCTATGCTTCTGGTTACAGTAATTGGCGGTGTTGTTTTGCTTTTTGAGTTTTATACCGATGATGTTTACTTCAAGACAAGAGATTTCAATTATTTTCTTGTTTTTACGCTTTGGTTTCTTTTTGTACTTAATTATTTTGTACTTGAGTTTCTATTCAATTATTACAGCAAAAATCAGATCCGCAGGATTACTAATATCTTGCCGGAAGACATCATTCATGATTATGACTCCGATCTCAGTTTCAAAGAACTAGGAGAAAAAATGCATGAAATGAATCAGAAAAATGCGGAGATTGATATGATGAAAGAAATGGAAACCTACAGGAAAGAATATATCGGAAACATATCTCACGAGCTGAAAACGCCTCTTTTCTCAATACAAGGTTACATAGAAACCCTCAGAGATGGCGGCGTAGAAGATCTGTCGATTCGTGATAAATATCTGCAAAGAATTGACAGCTCTGTGGAAAGACTTCTGAATATTGTGAAAGATCTGGATATGATCAATAGGTATGAATCCGGACAAATTGATCTGAAATACAGTATTTTTGATATTAATCTTTTGGTTCAGGAGATATTTGATCTTTTGGAAATGGAAGCAGAAAAACATGCGATGACTATGCAGCTGCAAACCACACAGCCTCAGCTTTTTGTATTTGCAGATAAACAAAGAATTTCGCAGGTGTTTATCAATCTGATTTCCAATTCTATAAAATACGCCAACAGAGAAGAAGCACAGATCATTGTATCTACAAGAGAAGGAACCAAAAGTATTCATATTTCTGTAGAAGACAACGGAATGGGAATAAAGCCGGAAAATCTGCCAAGAATTTTCGAACGTTTTTTCCGTGTAGAAAGCAGCAGAAGTAGAAAAGAAGGTGGCTCTGGTCTTGGTCTTGCTATCGTTAAGCACATTCTGGAAGCACATAAGCAGACTATAGCTGTAGAGAGCGCCTATCTTTCGGGAACGAAATTTAAATTTAAACTTTCAAAATCGACTCCCAGCATCAAAAAAGTAAAAGGTATTGCCAATAGTAATTCTACACCCTGAAAAGCGCAAAATTTATAAAAAACTTTTTTTAAAAAAAATTTCTAAGAAACTTTTCCGAAATTTCATTTGTTTTATATTTGCATCATTAATCAACCTAATACAAAGTTAAAGTAAAACGAAAATGGTTTATAAGATAAGAGTAATTCTAGACGCCAAAGAAACAATTTTCCGAGATATTGAAATCAAAGATAAACAGACACTTTGGAATCTGCACCTGGGTATCAAGAGCGCATTCAGTCTGCCTGGCGAAGAGTTGTCATCCTTTTATTTTTCAGATGATGAGTGGAATGAAGGTCGTGCTGTGCCTTTGGAGGATATGAGTGATGATGGAGACGGAGAAATAATGTCCGATATTTATCTGAACGAGGGTTTTCCGGAAGTTGGCGCTAAAATGAGATTTCAATACGGTTTTATAGACCTTTGGGAGTTTTTCTGCGAGCTTTTGGAAATAAATGACGAAAAACCAGCAGTCAATTATCCAATTACTGTTTACAGATTTGGAAATGTTCCTTTAAAAGCACCAAGCAAAAACGGCGCAGCAAGCGGAAAAAGCAAAAGTTCTGCAATGCCGCTTCTGGATGATGATTTTGGAGATTTTGATGCAGAATTCAAAGAAACAAGTTTTGATGACGATGATGATGATTTTGATGATGAAGAAGAAGATACTGGTTACAATGATGTTTTCGAAGAAGACGATGAGGATTAATCCTTTTAATAATAAAACCCGAAGTTTTTCGGGTTTTTATTTTTTTACAGACAGTTTTGCTTTGTTCGTTTATTTCTGTATTTCATTAATACCTCCAACTGATTTTCTACTTCTGCGGAAGAACAATTTTTCATCTCTGTATTCTTAATATAATCAGGATGAGGATTATTGACAGAAGAAGATCTGATGGTATATTTCTTTTCTAGACAGCGGATTGGTTTTCCATCTATAATGTAAAATCTTTTTTCTCTGATTTCATCCTTAGTTTCAGGTTTATCATCAGTTACACTCTCAAAACTCCATAATGTTTCTTTGATGTAAACAAAATAAAGTTTTCCTGTATTGATATAGTAATACTGCTCAGAAGAAAAATGACTATCCGCAGTAGAAAACCGTATCATTTTCAAATCTTTGCCTTCATAATAATAACTTACATCTCCTACTCTTTCATTACATTCATATTTAAACCCGGCAGAATCCAACTGTCGCTTGTCAATATTGGACTGGACTTTATAAAATTCCTTTTGAATATCTCCTACATTATCAAGTTTTATAGATTCATCAGCTTCTTTTCTTTCGGCCACGGAGTCTAAAAGTGATTGATTGTCAGACTTTTTACTAATATTACTATCAGAACATGAAAAAATGAAGACTGATGTTATAATAAGAGAAACTATTTTCATTTTTTAAATTTATTATTAGAAAACAAAAAATGTGCAATGTAAAAGATACATTTATAAAACATTAACAAACTTCGGTTTTCCAGCATGATTTGTTTTTATTACATTTACAGAATAGACAATAAATTCACAACCTAAGAGAAATTTTTTTATAATGAAAAAACTGATTCTTATACCGGCAATAGCCGCACTATTATTATCCTGCAAAACTCAGAATCAAGCTATGGAATTACCACAAGAATGGAAACACACCACCAATATCTATGAAGTCAATGTAAGACAATATACACCGGAAGGTACTTTTTCTGCTTTTGAAAAACATATGCCAAGGCTTAAAAAAATGGGGGTCAAAACATTGTGGTTTATGCCAATCACACCTATTGCGCAGGAAAACAAAAAAGGTAGTTTGGGAAGTCCTTATGCAGCTTCTGATTACACAGCCATCAATCCGGAATTTGGAACTTTAGATGACTTTAAACATCTTGTGAATGAAGCTCATAAAATGGGTTTCAAGGTAATCATTGATTGGGTTGCTAACCACACCGGTTGGGATCACGTCTGGACCAAAACTCATCCAGATTGGTATCTGAAAGATGCAGACGGCAGTTTTCACAAAGCCAGCGGAATGGATGACATTATAGAACTGGACTATTCCAACAAAGAAATGCGTCTTGCGATGATAGATGCTATGAAATATTGGGTTAAAGAAACGAATATTGATGGCTTCCGATGCGATCTTGCGAGTTGGGTAGAAGTTGACTTCTGGCAACAAGCCAGACCAGAAGTGGAAAAAGTAAAACCACTTTTCTTCCTTGGCGAATTTGATGAAATAGAATCTCCGGATTATGGTAAAGTTTTCGATGCCAGTTACAGCTGGAAATGGATGCATCTTTCTCAGGATTTTTATCAAAAACATCTTCCACTTTCTGATCTGAAAAACCTACTGGAACAATACTCTAAAATTGGAGATAATTCTATGAGAGCCTGGTTCACAACCAATCACGATGAAAACTCGTGGAACGGCACAGAATACGAAAAATACGGTGATTTTGCTCCGGCTTTAGCCGTATTTTCAGCTACATGGAATGGTGTTCCACTACTCTATTC
>JAEXJU010000363.1 GCA_023448955.1 Bacteroidota bacterium | reverse complement strand
TTTCTAAACTATCTGTAACAAGTCGAATAGTCGCAGGAGTCGAGAACTCCAAGCAAATTCCATTTTCAACTTCACAAGCCTCAATACATTCAATGTAGTTGTCGTCACCAACATTTACTACTTCTTTGTCATAATGCCAATCTTGAATTTTGGACGGAATGATTTTAAAGGGTAGAATGTGTCTTTCAGAATTAGCTTTATAGTTTGCTTTCACGTTATAACCAACAATAATTTCAAGCGGATTTTCCTTGATTGACAAAACGTGTCCGTCCTCAAAATAGAAGTTGTCGGACAACCATTTGTCAAGGTCGTTGAATGTATTTATGGTCGTTTTTAGCATAGCATATAACGTTTTGCAGCTTGGCGATGTGGCGAATTTTGAAGCACTTACTTTCATTTTAGCACTAAACTTTATTTGAAAACTAAATGTTCAATTTAGCACTGAACCCGACATTTTGCCAAACTGCTGTTAGGCACAGTTATTATATTACCTTACTTATCATCTTATTTTTTCTTAAAAAGTGGCTTAAAGCGCAAGATATTACAATACCCAAAATACTTACGAAAACGAATTTAAAATTCGTATTTATACTGAAATCTTTAAAAATTAACTGCAACCCAATCACAATAAGAAGATGAAACAAGTAGATGCCGTATGAATTATCAGATAAAATTTTTGTAACAGCATTCATTTTATTAAAATATTTTTTAAAAATAACAATAATCCCTAAACATAAGCCTACACATAAAAATGATTCAATTAAAGATTCTCCCCAAAGTTTTGGCAATAGAGTATAAATAAAACTTTTAAATCCAAATACTGCAAAAGCAACTCCTAAATAAACAAGACCAGTAGTTGTTTTAATGCTCTCTAACCATTTATTTTTATTAAAAAAAATCCCTAACAGAAACAAACTAAAATATTGAGGAAGATGTGCAACTTCTATCGGTATTCCCCAAGTTACCCATTTGTCAATCGGATAATATTGCCTAACAAAGACATTTATCGGGATTAAAAACGTCAAATAAATTAGAGGATACCAGCCTTTTTGGGGAAATTGCTCATTACTTTTGATGTCCATATTGACCAATAGTAGATAAATAAAAGAATAAATTAATAACGAGGCAACAAACCATAAGTGACCCAACGAAAGTGGTGGTTTATTAAAGTACAAATCAAAAGCAAATCTTACATATTCGGTTTTTCTATCACTTAAAAAATAATGTAGTGGGGTGAAAATAATTAGCATAAAAAATAATAGAGGAATGCCTAATTTTATTAGTCTTTCTTTAATAAATTGGAATTTTGATTTTCGTTTTAGAGAAAAGTAAATAAAGTAACCCGAAATGAAAAAATAAAAACCCATCATATAGGCCGCATTGAAAAAGAAAAATGTCGGTAAATAGTCCAATTGTTTACTTTCGGTAAATATCCATACTCCCCCTGTGTTTCCATAAGTCTGTCCTGCGTGATGAATTACCACCAAACACGTTAAGAAAACTTTAATCAAGTCTATGTATATTAATCTTTCCTGTGGTTTGCTCATAAATTTGATTTAAACTCTTGATTCTACGGTATAATTGTGCCTAACGTCCGGCTCGGCTTTGCGAAGTTTTTCAGCGAGAGCTTGCTCTTGCGGAAAAATTTCGGCAAAGGCGAATGTTCTGCGATGGCGACCGCTCGGTCGTTTCGCAAAACATTCGATGAAGTCGAGCCGGACGTTCTTGCGACAGCGGACGAAGGTAGCTGTCGCAAGAACGTTTCGGGGCTTTGCGTTCGGGCGGGTTTCGAAGCACAAAAGTTGATATTATTACTAAAGTACAATTGAAAAACTGCTGTTGAATTTTGCACTTCAGCCCGCCTGACGCAAAACCCTTGTTGTACACAGTTTTTATTCTACATATACTTTTCGGGTGTATTCCATAATGTTCCTATAAATAATTTTATTTACACTTTCTTTGTTAATTATCCCATTCTCATTATTTTTTCTCCAAAAATCGTAAAGAAGTTCCACATCATCAGACAATAAAAAATATTCATATTGCTCTTTCTTAAAATCTTGCAATTCATTATATTCAAAAACCATTTTTTTTATAAAAGTGCCGTTTTCGATTTGTAAATATTCAAAAAATCCATTTTCAGGTTCTTCATCAAACTCGCCACGAAAATCGTCAACTCTAATTAGTCCAGAATACCACTCAAATTTATTATTTGGAAAAATTTCATCTCTGAAAGATTTCATATTAAAGTTAATATCTGTTAACCAATCAATTTCTTTAATTAGTAGTTCATTGTTTTTGATTTCAAAAGTAGCTACATAACCCCTCCATAAAGCCGTGCATTGAACTTCAAATTCGGGACGTTTTTCTGGAAATTCTCTAAAAAAAAGTTCAATTAGCTCAACGTTAAGATAATATTCTTTATTTTCAAAAATTAATTTATCGGTTATTTGTCGCGTCATTTTTTTAAAATTGTGTACAACGTTTTGGGGCTTTGCGAAGTGGCGGATTTCAAGGCACAAATGTTCAATTTTGCACTAAAGTTCATTAGAATTACTACTGTTGATTTTAGCACTAAACCCGCCATTTTGCAAAACCCCTGTTAGCCGATCGCCCCTTTTGTTTTCAAGGTTTAGTTCCGTTTTATATTCAGCTTTTGGTTCTTCGACAAGGAACAATTCAAGCTCTTTTTTGTCATTGAAGCCACCAATTTTTTGTCTGTAAGTTGCCGAAGTTTTAGGGTTTTCAATCTCGATTTTTCGGTTTTTACTTATTGTCAAAAACTCTTCTTCTTGGTCAATTCCCAAATATCGTCTGTTAACCAAATTAGCAGCTATTCCTGTTGTTGAACTTCCTGCAAATGGATCTAAAATCCAAGCATTTGGCTTTGTAGAAGCCAAAATAATTCTTGTTAAAACCGACAAAGGTTTTTGTGTTGGGTGTTTTCCGCAAGATTTTTCCCAAGGTGCAATTGCTGGCAATTTCCAAACATCTTTCATTTGTTTGTCGCCATTTAATTGCTTCATTAGTTCATAGTTAAAATAATGAGGAACTTTTTCGCTTTTTCTTGCCCAAATAATTTGCTCTGTAGAATATGTAAAATATCTACACGAAAAATTTGGCGGTGGATTTGTCTTTTCCCAAGTGATTACGTTCAGGATTTTAAAACCTAATTCGTTCAGAATTTGTCCAACTGAAAAAATGTTGTGCATTGTTCCACTAATCCAAATTGTTGCATCGTCTTTCATTTTGTCACGAACTAATGAAAGCCATTTTCGATTGAAGTCATTTATATATTCAAATCCTTCGGATTTGTCCCATTTTCCTTTATTGACGCTTACAATTTTTCCGTTTTGTATTGAAAGTCCATTGTTTGATAAAAAATAGGGTGAATCTGCAAAGATCATATCAAACTTGTGGTCAAATTGAGGCAAAAGATTATTCTACTAATGTTTTTAATCGTACTATTTTAGAAAAAATGTGATTATTAGGTTCTTCTAATTCTTCAAAATGCTTTTTCTCATCTTGATATAAATATTCAATAATTTCTTTTATTAAATTTTCTTTTTCATTTATCAAAATGTTTGGAATGATTTCTCTTTTTGTTAAATCATCATAATCCAAAACTATTTCCTCGGAATTGTACATTTTATTAACTTTCTCTATTGCTTCTTCAATGTTTTGTGCTTGAATATCAATAGTTCTTGATAATAATTCTTGAATTTCAACTTTAAATGTTTCCATAATTTACTTTTTTATAATTTCCACGACCAACAAATTCTAAAATTCCTTTATCACGTAAAAGCTGTAATTGTTGTCTGATTTTGTCTTTGATAAAATTATTGTTTGGATATTTGATTTTTAGCTTTTGCTCAAATTTGTAGATTTCATCAAGAGTAAATGTCTCTTTTTTAATCAAATCTACACAGTTCATAACATCTAAAATCCAACCTTTTGCATCTTTACTTTTTGTTCTTAAAAATAATGTTTTATTGAAAGTTTCTTTTACAAACTCTTGATTAATAGTTTGAGCGTTTTTAATCAAAAAAACTTTTCCTGCATCTGCAACTTTTGAAATATCAATATTGCAACCAATCCAACCTGCTCTTTTTGCAGTATCTGACAAAGGCGGACGTTTTATAATAATTTCTGGTGTGAAAAACTGTTTTGGGATTATGAGAAAATCATTAACAGTCCATTGTTTCGTATATGTTAAAAAGAAAAAATTTGGATTATTATCAGAATTAATTCTTTCAATCATTGTAGAATATGCTCCATCAGTTATAGTGTTTGATAGTTTTCCACTTTTGCTTTTTAATTCAAATTCTTCACTACATTTTTTACAATAAAAATCTGCAACTGGACGATTGTTTTCAAATTCATTCAATGGAATTTCGCCACAACTTGGACAATACGAATTATTCAAAACCCAATTTTCAGTTAGAAGTCTTGCGATTTGAGAATTACTCGTGTATCCTTGAGCTAAATTTGTATTAAACGCTAAATTCATTTTATGCAGCCAATTGCGTTAGGGATTGCAGTGGAAATCCTTTTTGTGAGGAACGAACAAAAAGATTGGAACGGAAAGCCCGACCGAAGGGAACGCCCAAATAATATTTTTCAGGATTTGCATTTATGCTTCGTCTTGCATTAACTCGTTGAATATTGAAATCTGAATACAAATCGTCAAAGAAATTATCATTTTCGTTTTTACCTTTCACGTCCGAATTACTCAAAATCCAAGTATGATTTAAAGCGTCTAATTTTGAACAAAAATCTTTTAAGCGAATTTGTTCGCCATCATTAAACTCATCTTTTGCATATGAATTAAAACTTGAAGTTTCGCTCAAAGGTTTGTATGGTGGATCGAAATAGAATAATGATTTTTTGTCTGCGTAATTCAAAGTTTGCTCAAAATCTCCACTTAAAATTTCAACTTTTTGCAGAACATTGTTCACGGCTAAAATATTTTCCTTGTCACAAATGGTTGGTTTTTTATAACCTCCCATAGGAACATTGTACATATTTTTACTATTAACTCTGTACAAACCATTAAAGCAAGTACGATTTAGAAAAATAAACAAAGCGGCTTGTCCGCTTTGTTCTTCTTTTCTTGTATTGTACAATTCTCTTTTTTGGTAGTAATATAGTTTTTTATTTTCTTCACTTCCTTCCAAATTGTGAAATTCATTTTGTAGAATTTCAAGAATTGAAATCAATTCTTTAGGGTTTGAAGCAATGGTTTTGTATGTGTTTATTAAATCCTCGTTGATGTCGTTAATTACTGCTTTTTCAAGTTTTGGAAAGTTGTTAAGCATCCAAAAAAGAACTGCACCGCTTCCAACAAATGGCTCAATGTATGTAAATTTTTCTTTTGTAATTTCAGTCGGCAAAGTTCGTTCAATGTCGTTGATAAGCTGGGTTTTTCCACCTGCCACTTTAAAAACGGTTTTGCTATTTTAATATCTGTCATTCTAATTTAATTCAGTTATACGCTTCAAATTTACAATATTTTTCCGTCTTAAAAGTCTGTTTGAAAGTTGATTTTTGTCCGAATGTTGATTTTTAGCACGGTCGTGTTGGGGTGTCGGCTAACGTTTCGGGGCTTTTCGTTCGGGGGGGATTACAAAGCACTTGCGTTGATAAATTTACAAAAGTTTTTTAAATGA
>JAEXJU010000308.1 GCA_023448955.1 Bacteroidota bacterium | reverse complement strand
CCTCATGATAAGTGGAGATAATAAAATCTCCGGAGACGTTACTACTTTACCAGCTAAGGTAAAAACCATATCTATTTCTGGCAAAAATCAAATTTATGGAGATATTGGGAAAATTGGATTAAGAGACTCATGCTTAATTTTTGGTGAAAATTATATTAATGGCGAGCTGGGACCAGATACTAAAGTTACGAGTCTTTATATTGATGGAAAGAATAAAATATCTGGTGATTTGAAGAATCTAACCGTCGGAAAAGCAATCCAGATTGGTGGTTTTAACGAGGTGTATGGACAACTTTCGCAAGTTCCTGCTTTTGTAGAGTTTATAAACATTACAGGCAACAATACTATCAAGGGTAACCTTTCGGATTTAGTTTCAAAAAATGTATCAACACTTATTTTGGGCGGAAACTCCGCAATCATTGGCTACTCCAGTACGTCATGGAATAACAAGAATATTTCAACGATCTTTCTGAGATCACCAGGACATCAGTTATCTCAAAATGAGGTCAATAACTTCCTGATGGATATAGATAACTCATCGGTAAATTGGGTTAGTCCTAAAAAAATTTATATAGATGGAATCAATATAAGTCCGCGAACAGTTATTTCTGACAATGCTTTTTACAGCCTGAGAGATACAAAAAAAGTCACACTATTAGTAAAATAAAAATATTTAAAAAATCAAACAAATGACAACACAAGAAAACAATAATCCGGAAGCTGCAGTTCCGGTAGATCAAAATCAAAAAACAGATGCCAACCCTGCAACGCAGACTTTATTCAGATTTGTAAGCCTCAGAAATCCACAGCTTACAGAAACAAGCCGTAAAAACCTAGGTTTTATACAACGTCCTGAAGATTCCGGCGTGAAGGGTTTTTTTGATACTGCATTAGAAGATTCCTCTAATGATGGTCTTACTAAAATTAAAGTATTGGAAAATGCCGCTCAGAATTTTCCTGTAGAAGAGGCATTTACGTCCAGAAAAGGTTTGGAAAACAGTCCTTACTTTCGATTGATCCAGCTAGGGAAGTCTATGGTAGGAAATCTCGAAATTTTATCAGAAGATATTGCAAAAGCCAGATTGGAGCTAAATGTTATAACTAAAGATCTGATTATGTTACCAGATGTTAAAAAAACACTTTGGGATAATTTTATCTATCAGGTAGTAACTCAAAGAGATTTCTATGTAAAAGAGGCTATTGTAGGAATTCTGAAAGCTATCCATTATCTAGAAACGATTTTACTTACAGAGACGGAAACGGATGAACTCAAAAAAATAAATGGAGTAGATCTCCTGACAAAAGCCAGATTGGCTGTTGTGGCTTTACCAGAATCACTATTCATGGATGATGCTCCTCAAGAAGAGTATAATGAGGTTTTTACTGTAGATGAAACTAAAATAGGAAAGGGAAGGATTCGCTATGCCGATGAAAGCAAAATTTCCAGAAAAGTATTAAATAGACTAGAGAAAATTGCAAATCAGGAATCCGAAATTGCTGAAGCATTAATAACTAAAAATGATTTGCAAAATCTTAAGGAAGAGTTACTTGCTGAACAAAAAGATTATTCTAAACGATATGGGAAATCTTATACTAAAGAATATGACGCCTATATGCAACGTGTTCAGCCTATTATTGATGAGAATGAACGTTTGGTTAAAGCTTTAGAATCAACAATGTCTACGGAATTATCGGAAAATGACAAAAAAACGGCCTATAATAACCTCGAGCTTGAAGATATTCCAACATTCGAATTCAGTTTCGATAAAGAAATAGACTTTACACGCTTGAGTACAAACCTTTCAGAAACTTCTTTCGCTATACTTTTAGAACTGGCCACAGAATTTCAGGACTCTTCCAAAAGAAAATTACTCAGACAAGCAATATTACATCAGCAGCAAGCTACAGAAAATACGGTGGTAGATTCAGAAAAGTCATTCAAAATTATTTCTGCAGAAGAGCTGGATACGGAAGAGGGACTTTTGGTACTGAAAGAGGAATACAGGACCTTCGCATCTTTGTTAGCAAAATTGGAAGAAGAAATTAATGCACAGCAAAAAAAGGTTCTTTCTTGCAGAAAACCTTCTCCTAAAGAGTACACCAATATCGGAGGCGTTTTGATACCGGTAAAGAACAGGACTGCTGTTACGCAGAATAATTATTTCCTTACGGTGCATACCAGAACATTTTTTTCAACAAGAAGTTATATCAATTTTGGGTTTGAAGTAGAAGATGAATCTTGGGCGGTAGAGTCTGCGAACTTACAGGCGGTTACTGATGTGGGCGAATTATCGGAAACATTAACCGATATTGAAGTTATTGATAATAAAGTTGTATTTCCAGCTGTGCTTGCAAACCATTTTAGAACGGTTGATTCTTTAAAAATTGAGATATGGTTTGCTAATGGATGTACTTCTTTACTGGAATTACAATACCCATCAGAAAATAGTTTTGGTGTATTATCTATAAACAAACCAATGCAAAATAATGGAGATAATAATGTACCATTCCAGCCAAAGCATTTTGGTGTTAAAAGACTGGGTATTGCAGACTACTTAAAAGTAGAGCAGTCCGTTCACGCCTATGTTCCGGGAGAGGTATCCAACATAGAAAATGTGATGGCGAGTGAGCTCAGACATAAGTCTGTTTCTGAAACCCAGAGGTCTGAAACCATTACAGATACCATCAAGTCCCAGGAAGTGGAAAAACTGTCGGATACCACCAAGACAGACCGCTCCGAGATGCAGACCGAAGTGGCCAAAGAAATCGACAGGCAGCAAAACTGGGAAGCGCACGCTAGTTTTGGAAAATCTGGAACTTGGCACTTCGAGGTTGGCGGGAGCTACGCCAACAGCACTGCGCAGCACGACAGCACACGCCAGGCGGTGGCCAAATCTCAGGAAATTACAGAGCGGGCATTGGAACGGGTGGTCACCAAAATTTCCGAAGAAAGAATCCAGAAAATCTTTAAGGAAGTGACCTTGCAAAACGTGCACGAGTTTGACAACCGTGGTAAAGCGGCTTCTACTGGCTCACCACTTCCCGCAGTGCCACAGCACATCACGGGTGTATACCGCTGGGTAGATAAGAAGATGAAAAACCAGATCTACAACTATGGCAAGCGCCTGATGTTTGAGTTTATGATCCCTGAGCCGGCAAGGTTACACAGATTGGCTACACAAGCTGGCGGTGTAAACTTAACAGCCCCGATAGACCCGACAAGCCAGAGAGCAGGAAATTGGCAGATGACTAAGGATAATGTTTCGGATGAATTATTAAAACATTGGGCAGAAATTTATGGGGTCACTTTGACGAATAAACTTGAAAAAAACATACTTATTACAAAAGAATATTATGGTCAACCTGAAGTTTTGTTTGAAGTAGTTAAATTAGAGGATGTTATGTTAGAATTGCCAAATAACTATTGTTTAGATTCGGCCCATTTTAGCTTTCAACTTTGGCGAAGAGCGTTTTTTACTAATGGTATGCTATCTTTTAGTAATTTAAAAGGAAATATTCATACTGTTGAATTTGGAAAAGACTCAGTAATTGATTACAGAGATTCTTATGATATAAATAATCCTGGACCATTTAATTTCACTATTCTTGGTTATAATATAGAAAAGTACGATTTAAAAGTTAATTTAAATTGTTGTACCTCACAGTCATACCTTTCCACTTGGAGACAAGAAAACTTCGATGCTATCATCAAAGCCTATACCGCCGCCAAAGAAAAATTTGATACCGATGTAAAAGCCGCTAAAGAAGCTGCAGCAGCTGCAGCAGCCGAGAAAAAAGAGAAGCTTACCAATTTCTACCGAGAGATAGAAAGCAACCTGCTGAAGCAAAACTGCATTGCCTACCTTTTGCAGGATTATCTCAATACTTTAGGGACCGGCTTTGATCTTAATAATACATTAGAGACATTTGCTCTGAAGCTGGATGACAATCTGGATGCCTATACCTCACTTGCCAAATTTATGGAGCAGGCCTTTGAGTGGACGGTGATGGACTACACCTTCTATCCATACTATTGGGCCAGCAGAAGCCACTGGCAGGAGATGTACCTAACAGAAGAGACAGACCCATTGTTCCGAAACTTCCTGCAAGCCGGTATGGCAAGAGTCATTGTCACCGTAAAACCGGGCTTTGAAGACGCCGTACAATTCTTTATGACCACAGGAAAGATCTGGAACGGCGGCGAGGTGCCTGTGATTGGCGACCCAATGTACCTATCCATAGTAGATGAATTACGTGAGCCGCAAGGCAAACCGCAAGGGAATTACTGGATCACAAGAGTACCAACTACGCTTACGATTTTGCAGGCAGGCTCCGCAGGATTAAAGGTTGATAATGCCTTGCCAATCTTCCCGGAGAAAGATGGTGGTGAAAATTGCGAGAATCCGGCAGAATTGGAAACGGTAAGTGCTTTTGGTAAACCTGTGGATGCGGTGATGCAATCTTCGCCAGGGATTTCTAGTACGATTCCTACCAAGATAACTAATTATTTAGTGAATAATTAGAGATTTTAGATAGAAGTTTTGGCGGTGTTTTGCACCGCTAAAACTTTCTTTTATTTTAACACATAAATAATAATAAAATGTACACAAACAATATAGAACTGCAACAGCTAAAACAGTTTGCAGACAAAACAAAAAAATCGTTGGCTATAAAATATGTTTCTTGTTCCAAAGATGATAAATTTATACATTTACACTTTGAAGTAAATGCCAAGAATTTAAAAGAAAACAAAGCGATTGTTTATGTAGATGAGCTAGATAATCTTGTAAACGATACCGCAGTACCAAAAACAGACGTTACAATTTCTTCAAATGGAGCAGTTGGGGTTATGCTAAAGTTTGATAAAAATAAAGACTTTACAGAAATCTTTAATGATGATGGCAATGTTTTTCAGGCAACTATTACCTGTGACGGTCTTTCGGCAAAAAGTGAGGAGTTTAAGTTGAGTTTTGGAAAAAAAGAGACTAAAGATAGTAACACTAAAAAAGAATATGCAACTCAACTAGATTGGGATAAAGCAGCAAAAGAGTTAGGGGTTCATGATCCTGATTTATTAAAAGCAATTGCACAACAAGAAAGTGAAAATATTCCTTTTTTAGCTTCAGGTAATCCAAAAATATTATATGAAAGACATCATTTTTATGATTTCTACAGCAAAAAATATAGTAAAGAGAAAGCAGACTTATTGAGTCAAACGAATGAGAATATAATAAAGAATGATAATGGAGGGTATGGTTCTGAACTATTTTTTCAAAAAGACGGAAGATTTGATAATGAAGGATATTATAATCATCAATTTGAAAGATTAGAAAAAGCCATGAAGATTGACCAAGACATGGCAATAAAATCAACTTCTTTTGGATTGTTTCAAGTTTTAGGAGAATATTGTACATATTCTAACAAAACTCCCAAAGAATTTTTAGAAGAAATGGTAAAATCAGAAAAGTTTCAAATACAGGCTTTCGTAAACTTTATAAAAGGTGATTCTGCAAAAAAGAATTTGCCTAATGCTTTAAACAGTAAAAACTGGGAATTAGTCGCTTCAATATATAACGGAGCAAAATGGAAGACATATAATCCACACTATGCAGAACATTTAGAAAAATATTATAATAAAAAACCATGGAAAAAAAAGTAGCTTTAATTGTATTTTGTGTATTTCTATTATTGTCGTGTAATCAGAAAAATACGATTGACAAAAATTATTATGAATCATCAAAAAGAAACGCATACATTAAATTGATTGACAATAATATTATTGTTTTTTGTAACCCTCAAGATATTGGAAAATATGGCTGTTCTCTAATTTTTGGAGGAAAAATAAGTGATAATGATTTTACGGAAGGTTACTTCTTAGAATATTCAAAAAATGGAAAAAAAATTTTTGATACTATTTATTCAAATCAAAATAAATACATTCATTTTAAATTAGAAAATAACAAACTAATAGTTAATCTAAAAAGCGATTATACAGGATGTAATATTTTATTTCACGATGAAGAAAATGGCTATACAAATAAAAGCGATACATTAAATTTAAGTTCCATTAAACAAAAAGTAAAAGGTATTGCATTACCAGTAGGAATTATTAATGTGAAAAAAGAAAAGACAAAGCAAATAGAAACCGATAATAGACCAATGCTTATTTTAGAAGAAAATAAAGACAGTTTAAAAGTTGTTTTTAAAGAAGATTATCATGATGATAGATATTCAAAAATTGAAAAAAAAATAGGTAGGGTTTCAAAGAAAGATTGTAAAATATTAAGATAACTACTTTATTTTAATTTCTAGACCGCAACAAAAGTTGCGGTTTTTTTGTGCCGTAAAACCGGGCTTTGAAGACGCCGTACAATTCTTTATGACCACAGGAAAGATCTGGAACGGCGGCGAAGTTCCTGTGATTGGCGACCCAATGTATCTAAGTATTGTAGATGAATTACGTGAGCCACAAGGCAAACCACAAGGGAATTACTGGATCACGAGAGTACCAACTACGCTGACTATTTTGCAGGCAGGCTCCGCAGGATTAAAGGTAGATAATGCCTTGCCAATCTTCCCGGAGAAAGATCCTGAGAATTGCGAGAATCCGGCAGAGTTGGAAACGGCAAGTGCTTTTGATGTAGATATTGATGCGCATATGCAACACGGAGGAGATACAAGTACTTTATTTAATTACATAGATTAATTTATTTGCAGGCGGTGGAAACGCCGTCTGCTTTTTTAATAACACTTAAAACTTTAAAGAAATGGCAAATAGATTAGTGGCATCGCCTATATTCAAAATGATGAAAAAAGCGAAAGAGGAAAGGGAAAAAGAATCTCAACAAGTAAGTTTAAGTATAAAATATAGCTCTTCTTCCAAAGATGACAAGTTTATATATTTGAATTTCTTAGTTGAAGCAAAGAAATTAAATAAATCCAATGCAATTATTCATATTAAAAATCTCACAAATAGTATCTTAATTCCAGATGTTACTGCAAATATTCAACCCAATAATACTACGTCTATAAAAATTAAATTTGACAAAATGAAAATCTACTCTGATGGGTTTTTCTTAGAAGATAATTACGAGGTAAGTATAAACTGTGGAGGGATTTTTAGTACATCTGATAAATTTACCGTTAAATTCAATACAATTTCTCTTTGGGAAAAGATTTATGCTAATTATCCAAAACCTTATGAAAATAAGCCTTGTAAAGAGAATTATTTTAATCAATGTGCCATAAGAATGAGTATTGCATTAATGGGGGCTGGAATAAAATTAGATGGGGTAAAAAACAAATCAAATCCTGGAGGGAAAGTAAAATGTTCGCACGGTCACGTTTTAGGAGCATATAATCTAAAAGAATATATTGTAGACGAAAAATTATTCGGTAAAGCTATAGACTATAATGGAATGAGTAATAAAAATGTATTGAAAGACGTTTTAAATAAAACTGGAATATTGTTTTTTGAAAGTTTTATTGAAGAAGACGACAATGGTATTCAAAATAGATCTTCATCTAATAGACATATTGAAGTTTGGAATGGTCAATATTTAATCAGTAGATTTGATGAACAAATGTTTGACTCTAAAAAGATTCTTTTTTGGGAAATAAAATAATAAAATATGGGAAAATTAATTGGATTGTTCTTTTTAATAGGATTTAACCTTGTATTTAGTCAAATTAATAGTGGTGTTTGGGTTAATAAAAACCTTCAAGAAGCTATTTTGAAAAATTCTTTAGAGAAAGAAGATTTAAATACATTGATGCCTGTTTTGATAATGTTTAAACATAATATGGTTGCTCGTTTTATGAGGACAGAACCCGCTGGTTTTCAATATAAGCCTCTAAAAAAAGTAAAAAAAAATGTAATTGAAAGTGACGGTGCAGAATTTACTTTTATAAATGATTCCACATTGGTATATAAAACCAATAAAAAAGAACTTATTTTTAAAAAAAGCGGTAAAGACCAAAATGATATGTATGATGTGAACAAAATAAGACTAACTAAAGGGTATATTGATTTTTCTAAAATATCAAGTATTGAGAATACCTTTGATGATACAAAAAAAAATGTAAAATGCCATATGAATAATGATAAAGTAGAATGTATGGGCGATGACATCTCTTTTAGTTATAGAATTACTTGTGGAGACCCTTATTATTTTAAAAAATGGCGTAAACTAGAATACTATATGCATATTGAAATTAATAAATCTAAACAGACTTATTTAATAGAAAGGCAGGATAAATATTTTAATTTAAAAGATTTATCATCTAACAAAATCATCTATCAATTAAAATAAATTTTCAACCGCAATTTTATCGTTGCGGTTTTTTTGTGCCGTAAAACCGGGCTTTGAAGATGCCGTACAATTTTTTATGACCACAGACAGAATCTGGAACGGCGGCGAAGTGCCGGTAATTGGCGACCAGATAGCATAGATTTATAATCCGTGATTTAAAAATTAAAAGCAGTAGCATATTTGTTACTGCTTTGTTTTGCGTTTTAGAGTATAGCCACAATCCAACAAGACATAGTCACCATCCAATAAAGCACAGTCTTAATTCAACAAAGCGTAGTCACGATCGAACAAGACCCGGTCTCAATCCCCCCGATAGCGCGGATTTGCAATCCGTGCTTATAATAATTAAAATAAAGCAGTAACAGAAAGTGTTATTGCTTTTTTAGTATTTTAGATAAATTGATGTTTAGTACAGTCACGGATTGCAAATCCGCGACATCGGGTTATTTTTGGAAAAATATTGGAGCAAAAACTGGTAATATAAATCAATATGCTGATAAAGATGATGTTTTGACTGTTTCTAGAGAGATTAATGGATATGTAAGTGTTCCTAATGGATTTAATGATAGAAAATTATATACGAATATTTTAAAAAATGTAATGAATTATGAGCGGTGTAAAAATAAAAAATAAAAATATATTAATATTAATTTTTTCACTATTAATAGGTTGTAAAGAAAATAAAAACCAGCCAGTAAAAAAACAAGAGGAAAAAAAACCTCTTGTTTTTAGTATAAATTTTTCTTCCTTTGGGAAATATGAATTTGATAACGATGCGAAGACTTGGAAAAATCACAAAAACGATAGTGTAGTGTACTTTAAAATTAATTTTGAAAACTTAAAAAAAGAGCCTATAATACTAAAAACAGGATTAATAGCCACTAAAATTCCATTTGTTTTAAAATACAGTAAAGGACTAGAAGATAATGTGATATTGGAAGTTTTTCAACAATTTAACACAATATATTCTGATTCTATTATTTTAAAACAAGAAAAAGTTGCAGATTTTCCAGTTGTAGACCAAGCCTTTAGAATTGGATATTATCATAATGGTGTAGATGAAGTTTGTCAACTAAAAGTAAATCAGCATCACGACACCATAAATATTTCCAATCAAAAAATTAAGAATTGTATCGAGAGGAAAAATAAACCCCGATAGCGAGGACCTGCAATTCGTGTTTTATAACAATTAAAATAAAAGCAGTAGCACAATGTGTTATTGCTTTTTAGTATTTTCAGAAATTGATGTTGATACAGTCACGGATTGCAAATCCGCGACATCGGGTAAGCTGCTGGAAAATAGAGACTTATTTTTAGATTATAAAAAAAGAATCTACAAATTAAATCCCGAAAACTATAGGCTTATTAATAGTAAGTATGTACATTTATCGGCAAATTACAATGGAAGATTAGCGAAAGACAAAACAGATCTCTATGTAAATGAAGCGATGTCTGATACAATAGATCATATAAAGATGCTTTACGCCAATGAACCTCAATTTAATGAAAATGAAAATAGCCGTTCAGTACAACCCTATCAGCGTTTATTCTATACGCCAGAATTATCTAAGCAAGACACTATTAATTCTCATTAGTCTATGGCTGGTTTCTTGTAAAGACAAGCAAGAAAAAAAAGTGAAACAGGCAGACCTCTATAACTGGTCTGCCAATATTTCTGCACCGAAATTTTATCCAGTAAGTTACATATCCGTAGACTTTGGAAAAACAGGTGCAGCAGCAGGTGTTTTAACAGGAATAGATCCTGGATGGGGAGAAACAATTGGAAATTTTATAACAGGAAATAAATACAAACCTGCCCCAGAAGATGTGTATATACGTTATTCTAGTGGAGAAAATAATTTTATTTATGAAGGAATAGTATCACTCCCAAAAGAAAAAATACGTTCAATATTTCGTGAGCAATCTCACCCTAAACAATTACCAAAGATTAAGAAAAAACAAATAGAGATTTTTTCTAGCAAAGAAGATCATAATGGTGCAGAAGAATTGTCCCCAAAAGCTAGTACTTATTTCGAGCTGATTGTAGGGATGGCACCAGGGGGATGGATAAGGGTCTGGCTAAGAGGCAATGGAGATTTTGATAAAGTGGAAATTATAAAAGCCCAACTGAAAGGACACTATGATGATACCGCCAATGAAAGGTATAAGGTTAAGAGTTTTGAGAACTGGGGCAAATACTATACTTACTGGCAATACCATGGCATTCCTTATGAAGTTTGGGCAAATAATGAAAAAGAGTATAATCTTCAGTATATATGTAATAATGCAGACCCTCAATTTGATTATATTATATACCAAAGCATTTCAAAAGACGGTACTTTTATAAATGGTTTTGATTTCCTTAATGAAAGAGAAAAGGCAAACAACAAAGACTTTAAAAAGAAGAAACTCCCAGTACAAATGACATTCTCTTGGCACGATATGACCAAAAATATATTCTATGATACTTTTGTTAATTTTCCTAAAAATTTTTCTTCAATTTTTACTCGATCCTATTTTGATACCAATACAAAATCTTATCAAAATTATAGAAAACTAGAACTAGAAATAGAAAAAGCAGGGAATTATGGAAAAGTATATTTGGTTGGATTAAACAAAAGAACTTTATTATTTAGATTTAAAGCAAATATTACCAAATCAGGAATTGTTGGTAGTGGGGACTATTCTAAAGAAGTACACTATTTCATCCCATAAACGCACAAGACACTATTAACTCTCGCTAGTCTATGGCTGGTTTCTTGTAAAGACAAGCAAGAAAAGGAAAGAGAAACAGGACTTATGACTGGTGCCAATATCTCTGCGCATAAGTTTTAATCCATAGCGCGGATTTGCAATCCGTGCTTTATACAAAACAATTAAAAATAAGCAATGATAGACTAATCATTGCTTTTTCATTTTATATTTACTGCAAATAAAAGCACAAATAAACGTCAACAAAATGCAAAGCCACAGAATTTGAGAAAGCATATTTTATAACAATCACAACAGTTGGTTGGGTAGATATCTTCAAAAGCCTCAATCAAAAATATTTTATCATAAATGCTTTGAAGCATTCCCGATAGCGCGGATTTGCAATCCGTGCTTTTATAAAATTATAAATAAAAGCAGTACCACAATGTGTTGTTGCTTTTTGATTTAGTGTATGTTTATTTTACATTATAACGACTTAATTTTCATTTATTACGATATTGATTTCTATTCTATCATAAACATTTTCTTTTTTCTTAACTCTATTATCACTTACATCAACCTTGTTTTATATAATTTCGATGCAATTTTATATTATCTCAATATTGTTTTCCATTACAGCAATGTTATTTTCTATAACATCAATTTAGTTTTAACTTTCATCACTTTTATTTTCATTTGCGATAATTGGATACCAAAAATCAAGACAGTCATCAAAGTATAAAACAAACTTATTATCTTTAACAAAAAACACACAATGCTAAATCTCAACCTAAAACC
>JAEXJU010000251.1 GCA_023448955.1 Bacteroidota bacterium | reverse complement strand
AAAAGCGTGTTAGGTACTTCCGAAAAAAGTTTTAAAAATGAAGTAAAACTATATCCTATCCCAGTTTCTGCTGGTGAAATGGTAACAGTGGATGCAAATGTAAAGTCTTTGGAAATCTACAATTCTGTTGGGCAAAGAGTGAAATCTGCAGATGCTGCAAAAGTTTTGACTCAAGGTCTTGAGAAGGGTCTTTACATCATCAAAACCACAAACGACAAAGGAGAAAAACAGTCCTCTAAATTGATCGTAAAATAATTTTTAAAGTTTATGATTGCCCGCTGATTTTTTTGGCGGGCTTTTTTTATTAATAATATCTAAAGTTTAAAAGTCATAGTTTACATTCTGTTTTGTTTACAAACAAACGAATTTGATTATGGCGATTTCATTTTAATTTGATACATTTGGCGCAATGCAGAAATTGTGGTTTTCCTATTTATTGGTTTTCTTTTTTGCTTTTCTGAGCTCGCAAGACATTCAGCAGAAAGGGCTGCCTTTTATGCAGAATTATCTTCCTCAAGACTATGGCAATCACGGGAAAATATGGGACATCAAATCGGCCAAAAACGGACTGGTTTATATGGCTTCGGAAGGTGGACTTTTGGAATTCGACGGCCAGCTCTGGAACAGATTTAGAAATTATAAAGGCTACACAAGATCTCTACATATTGTAAATGATTCTGTTATCTATGTAGGAGCAGATATGGATTTTGGGATTTATATCAAAAAAAATCAAAAATTTTCTTACCAATCACTTTATCCTTACCGAAAAAATGCCACAGGCGTCACAGAAGAATTCTGGGGAACATATCAGCTGAGAGATAAGATTATTTTTGTGTCTCACCAGAATATTTACACCTATTACAACGGCAAAATTTCCAAAGTAAAAGCTCCGGCAAGATTCTCGGAGAGTTTTTTCTCGGACGGTTCAATTTTCCTGACAGATGACAAACAAGGTTTACTTCGTTTCGACGGAGAAATACTGACACCTGTTTTTCCGAATCCGGGTAATTCGTCATTTGAAATCAGTGGTATTTTTAAAAACCATAATCAGCTTAATATCATCACAAAAAATCAGGGTATTTTCGTATTTGCCGATGGTAAGCTGTCACCAGTCACTTCGGATGTCACGCCATATATAATCCGCAATAAAGTATTCAGCTTTACAGTCATTGATAACAAATTTCTAGCTTTCGGAACAGTTATAGACGGGGTTTACATCACGGATCTCAATGGTAAAATAATCCAGCACATTAACAAAAGTAACGGACTTCCGAATAATACTATTCTAACACTGGATTACCAGAAAAATGGCAAGCTGTGGCTGGGACTGGATTATGGAATTTCCTGTATAGACATCAAAAGCAACATCTCCTACTTCTATAGTAATAACGGAGATTTTGGGACAGGTTACACAGCATTTCTGGAAGGTAATAATTTTTACCTTGGCTCTAATCAAGGTTTATATATTGCTGGCTGGAACAATCTGGGAAATGGTCATGAAGATACTTTTAGTCTTATGAAAGGTTCGGAAGGTCAGGTTTGGTCCTTGCAATCTATAGACGGAAAAATATACTGTGGTCACGATAAAGGTTTGTTTACAATCCAAGACCAGACATTCAAAAAAATTAATGATGAATATGGCGTTTCCCAGATGACACCTTTCCGGAAAGACTATATTCTCACTGGTCATTATAATGGGATCTCTATTTATAAAAAAGATAATAACGGTTTATCTTTCATCAGGAAAATGCCTCTTATTTTAGGTGCTGTAAGCCAGATTGTGATTGAAAATGACCGCACAATCTGGATTAATATTCCAAATTATGGCATTATCCGAACAGATGTAGACTCAAACCTTAATCCTGTGAACCGGAAAATTTTTCTGGACACCACTTTCAAAGGTAACTTTGCTCATCTATATAGAAAAAATAAGATTATACAAATCTGCACCAATTCTTCTACTTATAATTTTGACACTAAAACCAGAAAATTCAATCTTGCAGGCAACAATGTAAATCCTTCCTTTATAAAAAACGGATTACCTGGATTTTATTTCCCAAAAAAAATATCGGAAGACTATAATTTTTATCCGGTATATAATGGTTTTGCAATAGAAAAAAATCAGACAAAAAAATCAGAAATACTTTCTGCACTTCTGTTCAGAAAAGTTTACGCTTTTAATAATCACAGCGAGAAACTTCTGGATCAGCAGCAAACAGTTTCCTACAATTATAACAACTTAGGTTTTTCTTTTACTGTGCCAAATGAAGATGGAATTGAATACCAGGTTTTTCTGAAAGGTTTTTCCGATCACTGGACAGACTGGAGTCCCAAAACTGAATCCTACTTCTTAAACCTGAAAGAAGGCAGCTATACTCTTCTGGTGAGAGCCCGCAAGGGAAATTCTGCTATCAAAACTCAGCAATTTGAAATAAAAATCAAAGCACCTTGGTACAGAAGTATTTACAGTTATATCCTATATTTTATCACTGTTTGGATGATTATATATCTCATCCGTAGATACAATAAAAATAAGCTAAAAAAGCAGGCATTGGATCTATTGCAAAAACAACGCAACTCTCTTCGCATACAGGCAGAAAAACATCGGGATGAAATGATGATGCAGAAACAAATGCAAATGGAGAAAGAGCAGCAAAACCTGAGAGAAGAAATCCGACGAAAAACAATAGAGCTAGCCACCAAAGCAAAAGATGATGAAGATAAAAACAGAATCCTATCTTCCATCAATAGTAAGATCAAGGAGATGGAAGACTCTCCAAATACACTAAAAATAAAGCTGGGCGAGATCCGAAGAATGCTGAAACAGTATCTGCATACAGAAGATCATACTTTCGAAATACAGATGGATGAGCTGCATCAGGAGTTTTTTAAAGGAATGAAAGCCAAATTCCCAAACCTTTCAATCTACGAGCTTCGCCTTTGTGCTTATCTGAGAATCGGTCTCAACTCCAAAGAAATGGCAGAAATATTTCAGGTCTTACCTTCCAGCATTAATGTAAGCCGATCCAGGCTGAGAAAAAAACTTGGGCTGAAACCAGAAGATGACCTTTATGACTTCCTGAATGATTTTAATATTTAATTTACCGGATTTTTATAAATTTGAAATAATAAAAAAATATTAATGATAAAATGTAAAAACTGCGGGCATCATTTTGAAGGTAATTTCTGCAACCACTGCGGCCAGTCTGCAAAAACCGGCAGAATCAATCTTATGTTCCTTTGGGAAGATATCCACCACGGACTTTTACATTATGACAAAGGCATTACATATTCTGGGAAGCAATTATTTCTGAAGCCCGGCTATATCATTCGGGATTACATACAAGGAAAAAGAGTTGGTCATTTCAGGCCTATATCACTCGTCATTGTTCTCGCAACCATTTACGCTTTGGTTAATCATCTCACAGGAGTTAATCTTCTGAGTTCAAAAAATGATGATTCTGTAAAGATCTACAATTATATACTAGAACATTACTATTGGTTTATTATCGCAACTATTCCGTTATTCAGTATCAGTACAAAGATCGCCTTTCGTGAAAAACATCTTAATTTTGCTGAATATATTATCTTCGAATCCTTTAAAGCTTCACAAAGGCTTATCATCCACACTATTTTTCTTCCGATAATTTTTCTTGTTAATAATCCTAAGTTTACCGGTTTTTCGATCAATTTTCTATTTGTAGTCGATATAAGCCTTATCATCTGGACGAACAGTCAGTTTTTCAACAGACTATCCGTCACTAATGTAATATTAAGATCTTTATTAAGTTACGCTATTTGGTTAGTATTGGTGTTTATTGTGTTTGCCATATTCCTGCTACTATCAGGATTTTAAAAGTAACAAATACGTTATTGCAGTTTTCTGACGGTAACATTTGGCGCTTCGCCTTGTGGTACAATAAAAATAGCAGTATCATTTACAGAGTCTCCGGCATCAAGGTAATAACTTGCTACAATAGGAATAACAGAGCTCTCATATTTTCCGTCTTTGTTATACGCCCAGTAGGTCACATTCACTGTCTGAGCCTTCATTTTAAGATCGATTTTTTTTGATGTTAATTTTGCACCAGTTGCATTGATACAATTCACTTCGACAAGTGTTATATTATTGGCAATCTGCGGAGCTGCGTTCATTCTAAAATTGTAGCTTTTTTGAGAGTTATTGACCAATGTAGCCGCAACTTTATATCTGTCATAGTTTTTTCCACCAGCAGTAACGGATTCTTTATTAATGATATTGAAAGTTACAGAAAGACCGTTCAGATCCAGGGTTTCGCCATCTGATATTTTTTGAGCTTTCCCGAATGTAGAACATAGAACTAAAACAATAACCAGCGAAGTAATTAAATTTTTCATTTTTATTTTATTTTTGATAATATAAAGATAAATTGTTTTTATTGAAAATAATCAAATTTTACATAAAAAATATTGATACTTTTCAGGCTATAATTTTTGGAAAATAATTCTATATTTGCAGACATATTAATGGGCGATTAGCTCAGTTGGTTTAGAGCGTTGCGTTGACATCGCAGAGGTCACTGGTTCGAATCCTGTATCGCCCACTTTTCTTAAAGCTTCCTTAATTTCTTAATTATCCATTAACATAAATG
>JAEXJU010000230.1 GCA_023448955.1 Bacteroidota bacterium | reverse complement strand
GCCACGACCGTGGTGCGAAAGTGGTGGCAACGGCTTTTGCCGATATGGGTTTTGATGTAGATGTAGCGCCACTTTTCCAAACGCCAGAAGAAGTGGCGAAACAAGCTGTGGAAAATGACATTCACATTTTGGGCGTTTCCAGTTTGGCGGCTGGTCATAAAACCTTGGTTCCGCAAGTGGTGGAAGAACTGAAAAAATTGGGAGCGGATGACATTAAAATTGTCGTTGGCGGCGTGATTCCGCAACAGGATTACGAATTTTTGTACGCCAACGGTGCCGATTTTATCTTCGGGCCAGGAACTAATCTTCCGAAAAGTGCTGTGGAGATTTTGGAGGGAATGATGGATTGATTGTTATAATTGATCTTATGAAAATTAATTAATTTGGGCAGCTAATCCGCCCTCCGTTCCCGCTTTTTGTAGTTTTCCCAAGGCTTTCCCACCACCAAAACTACAAAAGAGCTCCACTCAGGTCGGGCTGCAAACCAGCTTTGTGGTAACAAAATTTAGAATCTTCAACTTATAAAATCCTAATATGAAATACCAAATAAACGAGCTCAAAGGAAAAACATTTTCAGAGTTAGAAAACATCATTCAAAGAAAAAATTTTAATGATTTGTTTTGGGAAAAACACAAATACGATCCACATCTTATTCAAGAAGCAAAACTCACATCGGGCAGTATTATTCTCCTCGAAATAGAATCTGATATGCATCAATTTTCGGGGTTTAAAGATGTAATATCTTTTTTCAAATTAGGTTTTAGAAAAGAAAAATTACTACAGATTATTGAAAAAATACAATCTAATTTCTCTGACAGCTTCACATATTTTCTTAGTGAAGATATTCCTGACGTTTCTTGGGATTTGTCTATGGACGAAAAAAATAATGAAAATGAAGGCTTTGTAAAATTTAAAACCGTGCGTTTAGAGAATAAAAAAAAATTCCCTTTCGAAATAACTAAATTAGACGAATACGAAATAATTGGAGCAAAAGCTGATAACCAAAACATTGCTATTTATCCAAGTAAAGCTTTTATGGTAAGTGAAGAAAAATATTATTTAATCGAAATATGGTAATGAAAAAGAAAATCTTCCTATTTGCATTTCTGTCTTTTGTGTTATTTCTGTCTTTTCAGCTGTACGAACCTCATTATAAAAAGCAGAAAATCAGCAAACAAACCGATTCTTTGTTGGTGAAAAAACATTTAGATTTTCTTGCCAATCATCCTACTTTCAGGAATTATAAAAATGTAGAACGGCTAGATTCTGTTGCTCATTATATCAAAAATCATTTTGCACAATCGTCTGATAGTGTTCGTTTTCAGAATTATGAAGTAGATGGGAAAATGTATAAAAATGTAATTTGCTCTTTCGGAACCGAGAATAAAAAAAGAATCATTGTTGGTGCGCATTATGATGTCTGTGGCGACCAAAATGGTGCAGATGACAACGCAACGGGAACAACGGCATTACTAGAACTTTCAAGATTGTTAAAAGGCGAAAGCTTAATTACAGGATTGATTTAGTGGCTTATACGTTAGAAGAACCGCCTTTTTTCAGAACCCAAAATATGGGCAGCTATGTTCACGCAAAATATCTGAAAGATAAAAAAATTGATGTTTTGGGAATGGTTTGCGTAGAAATGATTGGCTATTTTAAGGACGAAAATCACACACAAGACTATCCTATTGGTCTTTTGCGATGGTTTTATGGCAACAAAGGTGATTACATAACCGTTGTAAACCAATTTGGAGGTGGTTCTTTTGCCAAAAATTTTACCAAAAAATACAAAGAATCTGGACAGGTGAAAACCAAAAGTTTTTCTGGACCAAAAGCTTTGCAAGGAATAGACTTTTCAGACCATCTTAATTACTGGCATTTTGGCTATAGTGCTGTAATGCTTACAGATACCTCTTTTTACCGAAACAAAAACTACCATCAAACCACAGACACCATAGAAACTTTAGACCTCAAAAGAATGTGCAGCGTGATAGATGGTTTATTTTGGACTATTCTGAATTTTCAAGAAAAAAGTTGAATGATTTTTTGTTTATAAATTGTTTTTCCATCCACAAAAAAAGTGCTTTCCAATCTCGAAAGCACTTTTTGTTTCTAAAACTCAAAAATAAGTCCGAAGTAAGGCAAAGGTTTGTTTCGGTCTTGTTTTCCGGTTTCTAAAAGGTATGTTTGCTGGTCTTGCGGTGCGGTTGGATTGCTGATGATTCCGTTGTAATTGGCATCGCGTTGCAGATTCACAACCGGCAGATTGGTAGGGCTTTCGGAACCGTAAATATTCACCACATCCACATAAGCCGTAAGTTGCCATTTGCTGAAAATCCACTTTTTCTCGGCTCTTATGTCTAATTGATGCGCCACATTTCCTCGCAAAGAATTGAGCTGACTGAAATTTTGAGTTGGGCCATTATTGACGTTCCAAATATTCACCAAAGCGCTGCGTTGCAAATCGTAAGGCGTTTCCGGAAGTCCGCTTTGCAAACGGAATCTTGCACCGATGTTCCAGTTTTTTCCAAAATATTTTCCCGTTGTGAGCGTCAGAATATGTCGGCTGTCCCAAGACGAAGGCAACAGATTCTCACTGGAATTGCTAAATTTGGAATAGCCAAACGTATAAGCCACAATTCCGTAGAAATTATTGAGCGTTCTTTTCTGTGCCAGAAGTTCTATTCCGTAGGTTTCGCCAGTTCCTCTGGAATCCAACGGTTCGTTTCCTACCACTCCAAAATCTGCACCAATATTGGCAATGCTGATCTGATTTCTAAGCGAAAACGGATAGTTCTTGTAACGTTTGTAATAACCTTCTAACGTGATTCTTAAATTATTTTTCCCATTAAATTCTAATCCTCCTACAAAATGCGAATTCCGAATATAATTCAGCGAATTTTTATTGGTAAAATTGCCATTTTCCGAAAATCCTAAAGCCGTGTAAGTAGGCAATTGGTAAAAAATTCCGGTATTGAAATTGAACGCCAATTGTGGTGCAAAACGATAACTCAGAGAAAATCTTGGCGAGAATTGTTCCAAAGGATTATTGGTTTTGTTGGAATAATTACTGGCATCTAAACGTGTTCCGGCAGAAATAAGAACCTTGTTATCAAAAAACTTTTTCGCAGCCTGCACATAAAATCCGTATTGCATCAGATTAAGTTTTACATCCAGCAAATCATAATTAATGGCAGTTTGCGTTACGTTTTTTATGGTAGAATTGTTGGTATAAGTCGCAAAATTAAGATTTCCCCCGAAACTTAATTGTACATCTTTCAGGCTTAAATTTCGGTCTATTCTCAATTTATTTTCAATTTCCTGAGACTTGTAATCGTACAATAAATTATCTGGCGTTTCAATATTTCGGTAATATTTAGTAGCTTGATTATCAAGCTTATTTTTACTCATTGTAAACAGCCAGTTTCCGTTTTCTGCAAGATGTCTGTAGCCTGCTCCAAAGGTATAATTCCATTGAGAATTTTTCGGAAGCCGATCAATTAATGTTAGGTTGGTTAATGTTTTTTCGGCATCGGTATTAAACTCGAAATCGTCAATAGCGCCCAAACCAACGAAATAAAGTTCGTCGCCACTTTTGAATTTTTTAGAAACCTTGAAATTGGCATCATAATACGATGGCAAAAACGGCAAACCAATCGCCTTAAAAAGCAGTTGCAAATTCGATTTCCTCACAGAAAACAATCCGCTCCAGCTTTGGTCTTTACTCAGCGGTCCATCCATCATCATTTGCAAATCGTCTAGTCCCACAATCGCTTTGTAGCCGAGTTTATCTTTCCTTGCCTGTTTCAGATTAAACTCGAAAAGTGAAGACAAAACGCCATTTCTTTTGGCAGGAAAAGCACCGCTATAAAAATCCACATCTTTGATGAAATCTACTGTAATAATTCCTCTGGGACCACCACTTGCGCCTTGCGTTTGGAAATGATTGATAACCGGAATCTCTATTCCGTCTATATAAAATATGTTTTCAGCAGAACTACCACCTCTTATAAAAAGGTCGTTCCGGAAAGAAGCCGTGCTTCCAACACCCGGAAAACTAAGAATAGCTTTGGAAACATCCCGGTTAGAACCAGCATTTTTTTGGATCTCTTCACTTGTCACATTTCTCAGCGAAAGCGGACTTTCTGCAGTTGTTTTATAGACTTTCTTGCTGATGACCACTTCATCTATTTTCTGCTCAGATTTTTGCAACCCGACAGAAAACGTAAGATTCTGATTAGGAACAACATTGATGTCATTCAATAAACCCGTTAGATGATCATCCGAGACTATTTCGAAGCTGTAATTTCCGGGCTGCAGATCTGTAATTTGCACATTTCCGATTCCAGAAAACTGTTTATCCGAATTGACTAGTTTTATTTTTACATCAAGCGGCTTCTTAGAAAAATCGTCATACACATTGATGTTTATACTTCCCGACTGAGCAAAAACTCCCATCGAAATCAAAAGAAAAATTAAAACAATATAAGGTCTCATTACTTTTTTTGGCAAAATTAACTGAAATCTTGTGAGAAATAAGAAAAATTATATCTTTGCAACCGAAAACCAAGTCTAACCATTTAAAAAACAACGAAGCAATGTTCAAATTTAATCTACATTCATCAGTAGGATTGCCTTTTGCAAAGGCGAGGCTTCGTGGTTTGGTACACTCATAGAATAACAGTATATTGAAATATCAAAACCCGAAGTCGCAAGATTATCGGGTTTTTTATTGCGCAATATTTCAAACTCAAAACAGTTTCCCCGAAATCTTTACATTTTTTTAATCAGACAATTAAAGTTACCTGCTCCGTAGGAGCAATATCTGTGTAGTACAAATGTATCATTTAACGAAAGAACTCCGTAGGAGTTCAATCTTGATGAGCAGATTAAAAAAATGACAATTTAATCAGGAGCTTAATCCCGCTGTCCACTGTATCTTTTTTTGCCAACGCTTTTTTAAGCCAATACAAAAAAAGGATGCCGTTTCCATCGGGGCTAATGATAACGCTCTGCAAAACAAAACCTCACAGGTTTTAAAAACCTGTGAGGTTTAATCAAAATCAACTAAAATATTAGTTGAAAAATATCCGATGCGAGAAAATCAATTATCTCTCATCATTCATCAATTATATAAAACAATGGGAAATTTAAAACTAAAAGGAAAAGATATATTAAAATTAGGCTATCCAAACAATCAGAGCGTCAACATCGCTTTGGAAGTGATGAAAAGGAATTTTGCCACAAAAAATATTCATTATGTAAAATCTCTTCTCAAGGAAATCCAGCAAAATCCGGAGAATTTCGAGAAAGATTTAACCTTCGGACAAATTGCAGAAGCCTTGCTTTCATCCAAGAAAACAGAGAAAAGAATGCTCAATACCAACCGAGCTTCATTTCAGATTTTCGGAAATAATATTTCAGATGAAGCAAAAAACCAATTGTACACCGCACTGAAACTGCCAATTGCAACACAAGGCGCTTTGATGCCCGATGCGCACAGCGGTTACGGACTTCCAATTGGTGGCGTTTTAGCTGTAGAAAATGCAGTAATTCCTTACGGAGTTGGGATGGATATTGGTTGCAGAATGTCGCTCAGTATTTTGGACACGCCCATTTCATATCTGGACGGCGCCAATGATAAATACGAAAAAGCGCTTGCCGAACACACCAAATTCGGAATGTTCGAAACGCACAAGTCTCACATCGACCACGAGATTTTCGATAGAGATACGTTCGCTTTGATTCCGATTTTGAGACGATTAAAGGGAAAAGCCATCAAACAAATGGGAAGTTCCGGCGGTGGAAATCACTTTGTAGAATTCGGGGAAGTGGAAATTTTGGAAGAAGACCAACAAATCAATCTTGCAAAAGGAAAATACCTCGGAATTCTTTCGCACAGTGGATCTCGTGGTTTGGGTGCAGAAATCGCTCAATACTATTCAAGAGTGGCGACCGAACAATGTCCGTTGCCAAAAGAAGCACAAAACTTCGCCTGGCTGGATCTTGATACGCATCTTGGATTAGAATATTGGACAGCAATGAACCTCGCAGGAGATTACGCCTCGGCCTGCCACGATGATATTCACCGCAGATTGGTGAAAGCCGTCGGCGGAAGAGTGAAAGCGAGAATAGAAAATCATCACAACTTTGCGTGGAAAGAAATTCACAACGGAAAAGAAGTGGTAGTTCACAGAAAAGGCGCCACTCCAGCCAACGAAAATGAGTTGGGAATGATTCCAGGTTCGATGACTGCAAAAGGCTTCATCGTTCGTGGAAAAGGAAATCCGGATTCACTGAACTCCGCTTCACACGGCGCAGGAAGAGCTTTTTCCAGAGGAGAATGCAGAAACCGTTTCACCCAAAATGACATTAAAAAAGAATTAAAACTCAAAAATGTCACATTAATGGGCGGAAATGCCGAAGAAGCACCAATGGCGTACAAAGACATTAATGAAGTGATGAACGCACAAAGTGAACTGGTCGATATTCTCGGAACTTTTCAACCTAGAATTGTGAGGATGGACAAATAAATTGGTTGTTAGTTTTGGTTGATGGTTGTTAGAATATTTAATACCATCAACTGGCAACCACCAACCGACAACAAATTAAAAAATAATGGACAAAATAATACAAATCACCTCAGGAAGAGGACCTTTGGAATGCCAATGGGTAGTTGCCAAAGTTCTGAAGGTTTTCCTTGAGGAAGCAAAACAAAATAAAATCGATTACGAAATCATCCACCGAGAAAATGGTGATGAAAACCTCACTTTGAAATCTGCAACTTTACTTTTAAAAGGAAACGAAGTCAACGAATTTCTGAAAAACTGGCTCGGAAGTATTCTCTGGATTGGAAAAAGCACGTTCAGAAAATTTCATAAACGAAGCAATTGGTTTATCGGGATTTTTGAACTGGGAGGTTTGGAGAAAATGGATTTTAACGAGAAAAATATTCAGTTTCAGACCGCAAGAAGCCAAGGTAGTGGCGGACAAAACGTGAATAAAGTGGAAACCGCTGTTCGCGCAACTTATCTCAAAACCGGACAAAGTGTTTTCGTGCAGGATTCCCGTTCGCAGCTGGAAAATAGAAAGATTTCCATCATCAGATTAAAAGAAAAAGTGATGGAATTTCATATTCAGCAATTGGAAAAACAAATGCAGGAAACGTGGAATAACCATCTAAATGTTCAGAGAGGAAACCCAATCAGAACATTTTCAGGAAGCGATTTTAAAAAGAATCATCAGGAAAAATCTTTCAAAAAAGAAAGAAACCAACTGAAAAACGAATTAAAAAACTACAGAAATGACCTTAACTAAAAGTAAATATTATTTCGAAGCGCTGGATAATTATCCTTACAATTTGCCGGATTGTCTGGAAGCTTTGAATTATGCGCTTTCCTACGATCCTGAAGACGCAGATTCGCTTTGTTTGATGGGAAGAATCTACAGCGAAATGCTCTATGATTATGAGACAGCAACACGCTATTTTGAGGAAGCAATGCAATGTGATGTGACGAATCTGAACACACCAAGATATTACATCAAATGTCTTTTGGACAATGAGGATTTGGACGAAGCAGAAAAACTCATCGAATATTCTTTGAAAATAAAAGGAATCGACAAATGCAGAATTTTAATCCAGAAATCTTATTTGTTTGAAATCAAAATGGCTTTTAAAAAAGCATTAGAATTTTTGAAAGAAGCGAAAAATTTTGCTTACGACCAACAAATGCTGGACTTTTTAAAGAGCAGAGAAAAATTCATCAAAGAGAAAATGCCGAAAAAGACTAAAGCGAAAACCAAAAGGAAAAACAGCAAGAAAAAGGAAACCAGCTAGCGGTTTCCTTTTATTTTATACGCAATATTGGATGCAATAGGGATAGTAACGGTTATCCTTTTGCTTTTTAGCTAAGATTTAGCTTGGGAAAAAGCAAAAGATATGAGTGGATAGCCCGACCCGAGCGGAGGCTAATGGTTGGGCGAGGGGATTGTCCAAATTTATTTCTTGGCATTGGCATTCACATACGCTAAAACCCAGTTGGTTTCTTCGGCTGTAAGTTTGGCTTTTGGCGCCATTCTTTCCATAATGGGCTTCCAGTCAGTAGCTGTAAATTCTGAAGGCGCAGGTAAATCGTGGCATTTTCCGCAACGCAAGTTGAATAAATCCGCCCCTTTTTTCAGCATTTCTTCTTTAGAAATATTGGCTGCTACTGTGGAAGTCTCAGCTGCTGTTTTGGTTGTTTGCTGAGTCGTGCAAGAATATACGATTGCGCCAACTAACGCTAGACTATATAAGTATTTTTTCATTATTTTTGAATTTAATTTCATCAAAAGTACTTATTTCTAACATAATAACGATTTCAAAATGAAAATTTCTCTTTTTGTAATTTTTTTGTTGAGTTTTAGCTCGGTTTTTGGGCAAGAAATTATAAAAATATCGGGCGAAGCGCAGGGTACAACTTACCATATTTCTTATTATGATTCCAAAGGAAGAGATTTGCAACCCGAGATAGAGGAAATACTCGATCGTTTTGATCAGTCGGTTTCTACATATCAACCCAATTCTATTATCACAAAAATTAATAATAACATCTATTCTGTTCCAGATCTTTATTTCAAAACTTGTTTTAATAAAGCCAAAAAAATATGGAAAGATACCGATGGTGCTTTTGATCCTACAGTTTATCCGCTGTCCAATGCCTATGGTTTTGGGCCAGGAAAAAAGATGAAAATTGAAAAAAGTAAAATAGACAGCATCCTTCAATTCGTTGGTTTTGAGAAAATTGAACTTAAAAATAACAAAATTATAAAGAAAGATAAAAGGGTTGCTTTGGATTTTAATGCTTTTGCTCAAGGTTATTCTGTAGATGTGATTTCAGATTTTCTAAAATCCAAGGGCATCAAATCTTTTTTGGTGGAAATTGGCGGTGAGGTGTTTGCAAGCGGCTCAAAGCCAGATCACTCTGAATGGACAGTTGGCATAGAAAAACCTATTGATAACAAGGAAACCCAAAATCCTTTGAAAGCTGTCATTAAATTGAAAAATAAAGCCATTGCAACATCTGGAAATTATCGCCGTTTTACAATTATAGATGGTGTAAAATATGCGCATCATCTGGATCCGAAAACAGGTTATCCCACACAGAATAATTTATTGAGCGTTTCGGTGGTTTCGGATCAATGTATTACTTCGGATGCTACTGCAACCGGAATTTTGGTAATGGGATTAGAAAAATCTCTCGTTTATCTCAAAAATCATCCTGAGATTAACGCATATCTTATTTATTCTGACGCCAATGGAGATTATAAAATCTATATATCAGATGGTTTGAAAAGTTTGATTTCTGAGCAATAAAAAAAACAGTCACTAATAAAATAGTGACTGTTTTTTTTAGAAGAAATAATTACAATATGTGATATTATTTCTTAATTAGTTTTTGAGTTATGGATTCTTTGTTTGTCAGTATTTCTACAAAATAAACACCCAACCCTAGTTCAGAAATGTCATATTTTTCAGATTTATTGTAAGTTTTCACTACTTTGCCTTGTTCATCAAGGATTTTTACCGATTTGATTTCATCTTTGCTATCGATTACAAAATTGGTGGTTGCGGGATTAGGATACAAAGCCACACTTTTTTTCGAAATGTCTTCTACGGCAAGATTTGCTGGAGTCCAAACTAGAGAAATATTGGTGAAATTGGTATCAGATGCAGGCGTTTGGCTATCTTTTGCTGTCCCTTTTGTAAAAGTAAAATATCTGGTAGTTGTAGATGAGCCGTGTCCCCAAGTTTCTTGCAAAGCAACCCGATATGTTCCGTCTGGAACCACAGTTCCATTGGCAGTTCCGCTGGTATTTTTACCATCCCAAGTAAAAGTTTTTGCTGTAAAAGTGGTAAGTGTAGCTCCGGTTGTAGCGTCAGTTGTATTACATCCTGTAGTTGCTGTAACCGCTGTAGGATTTGCACAGCCTGCAGCTGTTCCCCAAACTGGCAAATGATCATCTGTAGATGGACCTACATTTCTTATTTTAGTTTTTACAAAAGTACCCGTACTCGTTTCTATCCAAGCGGCTAAAACGTATCTTCCGTCTGAGACATAATTCCCAGATGTATGTTTTGGTGTGGTGAAAGTAAAGGTTAATGTTCCTTGGGTGTTTTGTGCGTTTATAACTATAGATCCTAATAATACTGTAATTAGTTTGATTGTCTTTTTCATTGTTTTGATATTAAAAATTAAAGTTTACCCAAACTTTTATGTCATTGGTCACTTTTTGTTTTACAACAGATGGAATTTTGATGTTATAATCCTCTGCTTTTATAGAAAAGTTAGAGCTTATTACAGTTTTTCCATTGGCTTTATAAATAGCAGCCAATATTTTTAGATGCTTAGTAACGCCGTGCATTGTAAAATCTCCTTCTATATTGTAATTGGTTTTATCAGTTGTAAGTTTGGAGAAATCAAAATCACTAATTTTTCCCCTGAAAGTAGCTTTTGGATATTTATCCGATTCTAAATAATTCTCATTAAAATGTTCTTGCATCAGTGGTATTTTAAACATAAATGCATTAATGATCATTTGGGTTGCAACATCATTGGTTTTGGTGTCCAAAACTGCAGATACAGAACTATTAGTCGCTGCCACTTCTTCAACAGCACTGGGAACAGATGCCAAAAATTTGACTTGTCCTGTTTTGGTAATCAGTTTTTGGGAAAATGCAAAACTTGCAAGAAACAGTCCCAAAATTGCAAAACTTGTTTTCAGTTTCATCTTAAAACATTTTATAAATTTTTATTCTGGTGTGTTGGCATCCTTCCAGCTCTGGATTTTGTTAATAGTAGAAACCGGTAACGGCCCATCAGGAGGCATAGAACCGTCTTTTATTTCGGATAAGATATCATCAATATTAGTTTTCACTTGTTGATAATTTTCTAAATACGGTTCCTGACCTCCAGCTTGTGAATGACAACTGGTGCAATTTGCACTCATAATTGGTTGAATATCTTTATTATAAGTAACGGTTGTGTTCGCAGAATCAGAGATTTCATCGTAAGTCGTAGTGTTACAAGAAACTACGGAATAAATAACAGCTGCAAATGCCGTTATCGGAATTATTATTTTTTTCATTACTTCAATATTTTTAAAAAACTCTATACATATTAAACCCGAAATATACACCTCCTTTTCCTATGTTTCCAGCGGCATTGGTAAAATAACCTACATCACTCATTTTCTGGCTATTAGTAAGTACCAACTGGAAAATATGTCCACCTGTATCTATATCCACGCCCAAGGAAACAGGATTGTGATACACAGACGATTCCACAGGATTCATTCTGCAACCATATTCAGCATTGATGCTTACTCTTTTCGATATTTTATAACGCCCGCCTAAAGCCAAAACCTGTGTGTTTTTATCCTCAGTTGTTGGTTCTATCAGGTTTTTATGAACCCATACCCCGCTTAGCTGCAAAGAAAGATTGGTGTTGAATTTTCTTGATAATAACAACTGTGTGGAATAGGATAATTTATCCTGAAACTTGATTAATGGATATTGAGCTTCTTTAAGAGAAGTATCAATATTCAATGTATTATATCCAACAATAGTAATTGGCGATCCAGCATCAGACTGATTTACAAATCTGTATTTAGTAGATACTTCGTAAAGCTTAGGCGTTTGCCTAGTTGCGCCAAAAGATAGCCAATCTGTAACACCATAAATTAGACCTAGTTTGGTAGTGGCTTTATCCATTCCGAAAAAATTGTCAAAAAAATCTACATCTTCACCCCCCAACGCTCCAAAACGATGCGAGACCACCAGATATAATTCTTTTTTTGCAGGTGTCTTAGTAGATTGCATATTTACAATCTGTAGCCCTTTAAAAGCTGTGGCGCTGTTAGTGCTCCATTTGTTATCCGTAGCAGTACTGTCTAATGACTTCATAAGGTCATCGCTTTGTGCAAATACATTAGAAAAGCAAAGCAACAAAGCCGATAGACTCAAAAATTTGAATATTTTCATTTGTCGTTAATTGTTAATTGATAATATAGATTTGTAAAATAATTATAATGAGGGTTTTATAATTTGTAGAGACAGAAAACAATTATTTTATTACGGAACACTGATCCATTTGCGTTTCTTCAATCAGACTGTCGTAGCCAACTAACCTACCTTGGATTTTTACCTTGTCTCCCACTTTTAGAGTAGCATTTTTAGCACTCATTGTACAGTTCACGCCATCGAGAGTTACGTTGGCTTCAGAAATTTGAGTCACAATACCACTCACTAGCACCACTTTGTTGGTATACTTTGCAGTTGCCGAGGTTTCATTTGAAACGAAATCTTTTTTCAGGCTATTGTCTGTCAAAACAAAATCCGGATTTTCGGTTTGATAATTTTTTTTACCGTAAAAATGCGTTAGATAATAGTAACCAGATGCTCCAAGAATAATTAATAAAAGAGCACCAATAATAATTTTTTTCATTGTTAATTGCGAAATAATTAAGCAAATGTATAAAAAAAACAATCCCTTTTAATTTTTTGAATAAATTTTTATTAAGAACAATAATAAATAAGAATATTTTTAACAAAGCTTAAATTTTCCTTAAAACTATTTAATTACGTTCTGAAATTTTTATATTTGCATATGATGATCTCAATCACAGATTATATAGACGGGATAAGATCCTCTGACAAACGGATTCTGGGAAAAGCCATTACTTTGATTGAAAGCAAGAAGCCTGAACATAGGGAATTGGCGGATCAATTGTTGAAAGAGATTTTACCCTTCGCAGGAAAATCTGTTCGAATCGGAATTACCGGGGTTCCCGGAGCAGGAAAATCGACCTTTATCGAAAGCTTTGGAAAATATGCGATAGAACAAGGCAAGAAAGTGGCGGTTCTGGCGATTGACCCAAGTTCTTCCATCAACAAAGGCAGTATTCTGGGCGATAAAACCAGAATGGAAGAATTGGCGAAAGACCCGAATGCTTTTATCCGTCCAAGTCCAAGCTCCGGGTTTCTTGGCGGAATTGCGAATACGACTTTTGAAAGTCTTTTGATTTGTGAAGCGGCAGGCTTTGATTACATCTTGATAGAAACCGTTGGCGTTGGACAAAGCGAGACTTTGGTGAATGATATCACCGATGTTTTTCTTTTTCTGAAAGTCATTGGAACTGGTGACGAATTACAAGGCATCAAGCGCGGAATAATGGAAATGGCAGATTTGATTTTCATCAATAAAGTTAATTCCGAGAATCTTTCTAAAGCTAAAATG
>JAEXJU010000218.1 GCA_023448955.1 Bacteroidota bacterium | reverse complement strand
GTACTATAATTTCTATTTGTGTGTCAAATAAAAATGCCAAAAAGGACACAAAAAAAGCTGCAAATTGCAGCTTTGTAATTATCTTCTTCCACTGTTTCTTCCTGATGGATTTTCTCTTTGCGATTTTGTCTGTTGTTGAGGCATTGTACTTCTTCTATTTTCGTTTCTTCTGTTCTGCTGCGCTCTTACATCTGACTGGGAATTATCAGGTTGCACTCTAATATTATTCTGAAGTCTTCCTGGCCGTGCAGAAGAACTTTGATTATGAAGTGAATTTCTTTTCGGGGAAATTATCACATTATTCCTGACATTGCTTCTCGAGTTATACACTACACCATTTCTGTAAAAGCTTCCGTTATTATCCAGATATACTACGTTAGGAGCGTACCAGTAACCATCTGGCGACTGATAATATCCTGCTCTGTATCCATCTGAATAACCTTGGGAATAAGGATCATTGTAAGAATAAGCGTCTGTAGCTGCCATACAGGAAGTAAGAATTAATGCAAAAATAGCTGCTATTATTTTAATTGTAATTTTCATTTTACTTTGTTTATAGTTCAACATTATTGTAAACTACAAATTGCAAAGAATCTGCCAATACTTTGATCATAAAACTCAATAATCTATTAGTATTATTTATTCTTCAGGCGAAATTCCTAAAATATAATAGAAAACAGCTAATACCCTGGCGAAAAATTCTCTAGTGTGATTGCGGTAAAAACTTTCATTTTTACTCACATCCTGAGCATCGTAACCCAAGGCATTCATCCCATTATTTCTGGCAAAGAACAACGCACGAAGATTATGAAATCCTTGTGAAACGATAATTACATTTTTTTGTCCGTAAATATTTTTACAGCGCAAAATACTTTTATGGGTATTAAATCCTTTCGGATCTTTGATTATGATATTTTCCGGAACACCTTCATTATAAACTAAGAAATTCTTCATTGCCTCCGGTTCATCATAATTTTCACTTTTCTCTCCACTCACAATAATTTTTTTGATCTTCCCATGATGATAAAGCGTCCCAACAGCGTCCATTCTTGCGGTAAAATATGGATTGGCAACACCGGAACGCATCTTTGGAGAAGTTCCCAAAACCAGCGCACAATCTCTGGGAGGAACTTTGCTGATTTTATTATAAGTTCTCCCACTTGTTAAAGCGACAACCCACACATTGGCTAAAATCAACAGCAAAACCCCGAGTTCCAAAAGCCCGAAAATTATTCTGAAAAATTTAGTTAGTGCCCGAATCATTAATTAATACAAATCAAAATCTAAAGATACGTTTTTGCTCATTGCAATGGAAACGCAGGGCAAAATTTTTCCCTGACTTTTTTCTTTTTCCGTAAGATATTCATCCTCTGTCATATCTACTTCTCCGTCTTTCCGGTAACAAAGACAGCTTCCACAGATGCCGGATTTGCAGGAATAAGGAAGTTTGTAACCTAAATCCAGTAATTGCTGGAGGATTTTTCGTTCATTATTTTTTAGAACAATTCCATCTTTTTCGATGTGATTGAATTTGATTTTGACATTGACATTTTCAATCAACGGAAATTCTTTTTCCACGGGATAGATATCATCATTAAAAGCTTCGAACAGTTCAAAATGAATATTTTTTTTCGGAATGCCGTGATTGTAACAGGCATTAGCCACTGATTTTATCATTTCGCCTGGACCGCAAATCAGAACTTTGTCCGTGCTGTCCCAAATTGTGGATTCTTCATCATCTTCATCCAGATGAAGTATTTGATTAATGATCAGCGAAATCTTTTTCTCGTCCAGTCTCCCTTGAAATAATTTATCTTTAATCGTTTCCTTGGACAGAAAATAATAAACTTGGAATCGTCTCGTATACTCTTTCAATAATTCTTCCAATTCATCTCTCAAAATAATATCTTCGTAGCTTTTGTTGCCATAAAAAAGATAAATCCTTGTCGATTTTTCCTCAAACAAAATATTCTTGATATGGCTGATTATAGGCGTAATGCCAATTCCGGAAGCAAAAGCGATGATGGTACGTTTCTCGTTGGGTCTTGCCGGAATAAAAAACCTGCCCAAAGGTTCGCTCACGGAGATTTCATCGTCAACATTGTAATTATCAAAAAGAAACTGGGTAGAACCGTTTTTCCCATTAATTTTGATAGCGAGTTCTATTTTGTTTTCAAAAGGTGCTGATGTGAAGGAATAATCATTCTGGATTTCCCGCTCATTGAAATGGTATTTCAGCGTCAGGTATTGCCCGGCTCGATATTGAAATTTGGATTTTAATTCCTCAGCAATCTCCAATTCCAATGCAAAAGCATTTTTGGTTAGTTGTCGTTTTTTAGCTATTTTTAGCCTGTGAAACTGAGGTTGATTTGCGATTGTTAATTGATTCTCCATTATCAAAATCAAATTTAATGAAATTTGACAGAAGAAAAAATCTAAAATTCTCGTTGATATATTGTTATTTTAAATCAATAAAAAATGAAAACTATAATCAAAGCCTTAATTTTATCATTATCATTTTTATTTACTTCTTTTAGAAGTCAGAATAAAATTTTTAAAATTGAATTTATAAATCATAAAACAGACATTGACACAGTAAAATCTTCAGCAAAAATTGATTTAAATTTTATCAGAGAAAACCTAACAGATTTTTATCAATATCTCAAACTTTCCAAAAAAAATGATTGACAAAAAATTTAAAAATGAAGTTAGCCTTGTTTGGGATAAAGATAATGAAGAGAAAAATTACAAAAAGAATTCCTCTGCTAAATCTATATATGATAATAAATCAAGAATTATTGAATATGAATATCGCGGTTGTTCTATTTGTAGTTGCATTCGAAATGAATATGTAATAAAGATAAAATATGACAATAAAAATAATCCCATTGAACTTATTCAGACACTTCCTTTTATGATTAATGTTAGAAAAAATGAAGTCTTTACATATAAATATAATATAGTTTATAAGAATTCTGATATTGAAAAATTAACCGTTGCAAGAAATGGTGAAGAAATACAAAGAATAACCTTACTGAATTAAAAAGCTATTATGACAACGGAAAATAGAATAGAAAGACGCGAAAAAATACTCAAAGGCCTTGAAAAAGCCTATGAGAAAATGCTGGAATTCAAGAAGAAAAATAATAGCGAAATTGTTATTATCAAAGAAAATAAGATTGTTAAAATCAAACCATAAAATTAATTCAATGAAAAAAATAATATTATACTCCGTTCTGTCACTCAGTTTTTTGGCTTGTAAAAAAAACGACGAAAAAGTTATAGAAACTAAGACAAAAGAAGATTCAATATCCGTTGAACCAACAAAAACACAGGCAGATGTTGCGGAACTGAAAGAAGTTTCGTCTGAAAAATTGTCGGCAATTCTAAAATCAAATAATTCTGATACGATTTATGTGACCAACTTCTTTGCAACTTGGTGCGGACCTTGTATGCAGGAAATCCCACATTTTAAGAAAAAAATGGAAGAATTGGTAGACAAACCTGTGAAGTTTACTTTCGTAAGCCTCGATAATAAATCTGACTGGTCCAATGCTGTAAGCGATTTTGCAGATGAATACGAGATCCGTAAAAATATAGTTTTGCTGGACGGAAATCTTTTGAAGCAGGATTTTTTCAAGCAAAATTTTCAATCCTGGAGCGGCGAATCTATTCCTTTTACTTTAATCAGAAAAGGTGATAAGACAGACGAAACAATTGGCTCTATGACTGAAGAGGCTTTGAACAACAAAATTAAAAAGTTTCTCGAAGATAAATCAGCAAAAACGGTAAAAGTAAATGAAAAAAATGTCTTGGCGGGAAATATTAATTCAACTTACTCCCTGTAAGAAGCAGTGACAAAAAACTTTAATTTAATTTGTTTTTTAATCGTTTTAGGAGCAGTAATTTCTTTTATTGTTAATCTCAATATTGGCTTTGCAAAACTAAATTTCTCTGATTTTTTTCACTCAGAATCGGAACAGTTTCAGATTGCAGGATTTAGGATTAACCGTGCATTAGCAATGCTTTTAGCAGGAATTGCGATCCCGACAAGTGGATTTCTTCTTCAGGAATATTTCAAAAATCCGTTGGCTGGACCGGATGTTTTGGGAATTACATCCGTTTCCAGTTTATTTGTTGCTTTTTACATCTTTTTCTCGCAAGACATCCTCATTCCGGATTTCTTGCAGAATAGTTTCATCAGCTTATCATCCATTGTTGGAAGTATTGTTTTAATGATGATTTTGCTGCTATTTTCGAATCGATTCCGGGATAGAAGCTTCATTATTATTTTCGGATTTCTGATTTCAGCTTTGGCCGGGGCTGTTGTTTCATTTCTTCAGTTTTATGTGGAAAGCCAAAGTCTGAAAAATTATATGCTCTGGACTTTTGGAGCTAATAACCAAGCAAGTTTTACCCAGATTTTAATTCTTACAGGGTTCATTATTATCGGATTAATATTCACATTCAAATCCATAAAACCATTAATTGGAAATGCTCTAGGAAATGCTTATGCACAAAGTTTTGGAATCAGTCAGTCCAAACTAAAGATGAGTATTATAGTTGCATCTTCCCTACTTTCTGCTTCAGTTACGGCTTTTTTGGGACCGATTTTATTTATTGGCGTTGTCGTACCTCATTTTTGCAGAATGATCTGGAATCCAGCGCAGCTTTGGCATCAATGGATTCTGAATATGATTTTGGGTGTTTTCATAATGCAGGTTTTCTCGATTATTTCAGAACTCAGTCAGTTCCCTATTAATATTATCACCACTTTCTTTGGAATTCCTGTGATATTGTTGATGTTGATGAAAAGTAATAAATAGTTTTACCGCAAAGACGTAAAAATTGATTTTTAAAGCTGATGAAAGTCGCAAAGTTTTTTATCTTCGATAAAAAAACACAATGGATGAAAATGAATTGGCTAAAATCGTCGTTGATTTAGGATTTAAAAATTTACAAAAACTTGGTGCAGGTTTATTTGAAAGCGTTTATGAGGATTGCCGTTTTTTCGACATTAAAAAAATTGGATTAAAAGTTGAAAAAAAGAAGCCATTATCCATAAAAATGGTATAAAAAGAGTTGTAAATAACATATAAAATTTATCAAAGATAAATCTTTGCGACTTCTAAAAATAATACAATAAAGAACTTTTGCGCCTTTGCGATAAAAGAATATGAAGCATTTCTTAGAAATTAAAAAAGCATCTGTTGGCTATTCAAATCTCTTAGTTTCAGAGATTGATTCTTCATTGAAATTAGGTGAAGTTTGCCTATTAATGGGAAATAATGGTATCGGGAAAACCACTTTAATCAAATCTATTCTTGGACAAAATAATCTCTTAAAAGGTGAGATTACTATCAATGGAAAATCAGTTCATAAACTGAACTCTAATGACATAGCGTCTCAGATTGCCATTGTTTTTTCTAAAGCTGAAATCCCTGATAATTACACTGTTACAGACTTGATCTCATTAGGGAAATATATTCATTATCCTTTCTACTTTAAATTAAATGAAGCTGATAAAGGAGAAATTTCCGAAATCATCAACAAACTCAATTTATCCGAATATCAAAATAAAAAACTAACCGAATTATCAGACGGAAACCTTCAGAAAGCCTTTATTGGAAGAGCTTTGGCGCAGAATTCTCCTTTCATCATTTTGGATGAGCCAACTACGCATCTGGACGAAGAGAACAAATTGATGATTTTATCACTTCTTAGAAATCTTGCAAAATTAGAAAATAAGCTGATTCTTTTTTCTTCCCACGATTGGCGACTGGCGAAAGAATTTTCCGATAAAATATGGTGG
>JAEXJU010000214.1 GCA_023448955.1 Bacteroidota bacterium | reverse complement strand
GTGTTACCACCTCCACCACAGCTTATTAAAAGTAGTGTACTGCTAAAAGTAATTATCGAAAACAACCTTATTTTTTTCATAATCTGATATAGAAATTTTCAAAGTACAAAGAAAAAGTAAATTCTTTAATTAATCAAATATTGTTTACCTTTTTTTGATAGAACGCAATTAAATTATTTTTATTATATACCATTTTTTTAAAAAAATCGTTTATTTTGTAATCCTAAAATCAGTCCAATTGATGAAATTTAAATTTTACCTGATAGCATTTACCCTGTTTACTGCATTATGTTCGGCCCAAAAGATTAATCTTGAATGGGGATCTACAACTGAAATGAACTATGGTACGGAAAAAATAATCTATCCTTCTTTCACTAATAATGGTTTTCAAATTGATGCTAACACGATCTATGCCAATATTAAAGTAAAAACGGACAATCTTATAAATATTGATCAGGCACAATGGCAGGAAATCCCTCCAAAAGATGTTTACGGACTTAAAATTAATTCAATCTCCTCATCATTAAAATATTATATCGACTATTTTTTTGATGAGACTGAGAAAAAACAATTTGCGAGAATTAAAATTGAAGCCGTAAAAGCAGAAAAAAACAAAATATACAGGCTGGTTTCTTTTGTCATTAACCAAACCAATAAACCTATTCCTGTATACAGAGGAACTAATAAATTCGGCACAAGCGAAAACCCATTGAAGTCCGGGACATTTTACAAAATAAAAGTTGATAAATCAGGTATTTTCAAAATTACCAAACAATTTTTACAGCAAAATGGCATCAATCCAGGCAGTGTTAATCCCAAAAACTTCAGAATCTACGGAAACGGAGGATTAATGCTTCCTGAATATAATAAAGATATGCGTTATGATGCGCTTCAGGAAAACGCAATACAGGTAGTTGGTGAAGATGATGGTGTTTGGAATGATAATGATTTTGCTATTTTTTATGCTCAGGGTCCGAATGGCTATAATTTGTTCAATCTAAACAATGGTGCAGGAAAGAAACGAACCGAATACAGAAATGACACACCTAATAACGTTGTCAATATTTATGAAGATTATGCTTACTATTTCATCAATTTCGATATTGGACCAGGAAAAAGAATACAGACTGTAGATAGCAATCTTCCAACAGATCTTATAACCCGATATGATGAATATCAATATATCAATGAAGAAAAATTTAACCTTTCGAAATTAGGTAGAACCTGGACAGGAGATGTAATTGCAGGTACAAAAGATGTTATTTTCAACACAAGATCTCCATTAGATGCAGATGATATCATACGAATCAAAACGCAGGTTGTAGGTTTCAATGCGCAATCTGCTAAAATTTCTATTGACGTCAATGGATCAAAATACAATGGAGAACTTTCTGCAACTTCTGAAAGTTATGTTCCTCTTTCATACGAAACTGCATTGTTAAACCAGACCGGAACAAGTATAAAATTTTCCTATACCACAAACAACAGCACAAATCCAAATGCGTCATTTTATTTTGATTACGCAGAGGTACAATACAAGCAAGATCTTAGTTTCAATGGCTCACAGATGAACTTCAGAGATTTTGACATTGTGACAGGATCAGGTGCAGTTTATGGTTTTTCTGTTAAAAATACTTCTGATCTGGAGCAGATCTGGGATGTTTCTGATATCACGAATGTGAAAAAAATCACCAACAAAAGTGGACAAAATGCTGTATTCAATTTTGGCTACACTGCGAATAGTGAATTTTTCAACAACGAATTTACCGCGTTCAAAAGTTCTGCAGCTTTCGAACCTGGCTTTGTTGGAAGAATAGAGAATCAGGATCTTTCTTCCTTAAAAAATGTTGATTATCTGATGATTACTCAACCAAGCTACTTGACACAAGCTGAAAGACTTGCCACCTATCATCGTTCAAAAAACGGATTTAATGTTCAGGTAGTTGATATTAATAAGATCTACAACGAATTCAGTAGCGGAAGCAAGGATATCACAGCGATAAGAGATTTCATTACAAAGCTTAATACACCAGCCGGTTCATTAAAATATGTCTTCTTATTGGGTGATACATCCTATGATTTCAAAAACCGAATTGCAAACAATACAGACATCATTCCAAGCTACCAAAGTGAGTTCAGTGCAGATGTAAAATCATCTTATGTAACGGATGATTATTTTGTGATGACAAAATATCCGCAAACATCAAACAATATTACTAATATGCTTCCAGATGTTCCAATTGGAAGATTACCTGCCGACAGTCCTCAAGAAGCAAAAATTATGATTGATAAAACCTTAGCGTACTATAATGCTTTACCAGGTCAGTCCAACCCTTTTGGAGAATGGCGTATGAAATTGGACTTCGTTGCAGATGATGACTTCGAAGGTAGTGGTCCGGATAATATAAAACCACCTTTTCATTATCTTGTAGAGAATGCTATCAATCAAAATTTTTCAAGCACAAACAGACCAGAATATAATATTAGAAAATTATACCTTGACGCATTTCCTGCTGTCACAAGTGCCGGCGGACAAAGATATCCGCAAGTAAACCAGGCAATTACAAATGATATGGGCAACAGTTTATATTTATTTTATTTTGGCCACGGTGGTATAAATGGCTGGGCACAAGAAAGAATTATAACATCCACAGAAATCCAAGGCTTTAATAATTACTCATCAGTTTACAGCAGATTTCCATTGGTATCCACCATCACCTGCGAATTTACGTTATGGGATGAACCCAGCACCAATTCTGCCGGTGAGCAGATGATAAAGCTTACAACTGGCGGCGCTGCGACAATGATCACTTCCAGCCGAGCTATTTCAGTAGATTATGGAAGAAAATTCACGCCAATATTTACTGATAAATTATTTCAACTTGTCGGAGATGATTTTGTGAGACTAGGTGACGCCTATCTGGCAGCAAAAGTTCAGCATAATTTAAAATATATGACAACAGCAGTTCCGGATCACCTTCGGGTAAACTTTTTAGGTGATCCTGCAATGAAAATAAGCAGACCAAAAAGACAATTAGCTATTGACAACATACAAACACCTGTTCCTAACCAGATAAGAGCATTAGATTTTGTAAAGATTACAGGTCGTGTCTTAAAAGCTGATGGTACTACAACAGATAATACGTTCAAAGGGCGTGTTGTTATCAATATTTTTGATAAGAAAATTGAGAAAACAACATTGAATAATGATAATGCTTCTCAAATGAACGACAAGATGAAATATACTGAGGAGCCAAGTGCCATTGTAAAGGCATCTGGAAAGGTTGAAAATGGAATATATACCGTAGAGTTTTATGTTCCAAAAGATATTAATTATGCTCTTCCACTTGATCAAAATGGACAAATAATAAAAGGTAGATTGCTTGCTTATGCGGAAAATTTCATCGATGCTAAAACAAATGCTTATGACGTTTTCGCAAACCAACCACAGACAGTTGGAGGTATTAATCCTGATGGCATTAATGACTCGGAGCCACCAGCCGTTAATCTTTATATGAACAACATAAATTTTGCTAACGGAGGCATCACTGATCAAAATCCAATGCTTCTTGCCTGTGTGCGGGATAATATGGGAATTAATTCTACGGGTGCCGGAATTGGTCACGATCTAACATTTATTCTGGATGGTGATGTTGTTAACACAACAGTTATCAATGACTATTTTTCTTCAGGCGACGGAAATGGATGCAGCTCTGAGCTAAATGACTATCAAAAAGGTTCTGTAACATTCCCTTTCAGAAATCTGACACCTGGTGAACATCAGCTGACTTTCAAAGTTTGGGATATCAACAATAATTCTACAACCTCTACGTTAAATTTTGTAGTAAAAGATGAATCAGAAAAAAAATTAACAGTCAATAGACTTTTGAACTGGCCAAATCCTTTTACAAACAAAACATATATCCAGTTTGAGCATAATTGCGATGATGTTCTGGATGTGAATGTTCAGATCTATACAATCACTGGCAAAATTGTGAGAACACTATCTACAACTGTGGCTGCGGAAAATTTCCTTCAGGGCTTCAGAACACCAAGACAGGCTATTGAATGGGACGGAAAAGATGATTTTGGAGATACGGTAGCAAAAGGTACATATATTTTTAAGATATTTGCAAGAAGTCAAAATCAGGAAAAATGTTCCGGCAGTGCAACAGCTGTAGAAAAAATGGTTTTATTAAAATAAAGAATGAATATATTGGTAAATTTTACCTTAAAAGAAAAAAAATGAATTTAACAAAGAAATTATTTTTAGGATTGGGATTCGGCTTGAGCGCATTGGCCTTTTCCCAAAGCAATGTTCAGCCTGTACTTACAGGAGCTCCGTTTCTGAGAATATCTCCGGATGCTAGAGCTGGTGGTATGGGTGATCAGGGTGTGGTGACGTCTACCGATGTTTTTTCCCAATTCTGGAATGCTGCAAAATATCCCTTTGCAAAGGTATCTTCGGGAGTTGGCGTGAACTATACTCCGTATATGAGTAAGCTTACAAATGATGTTTTCCTTTTATATGGATCTTTCTACACATTTTTAGGAGATGATGAGCGATCTACTTTAAGTGCGAGTTTATATTACTTCAACATGGGAGAAGTAAACTTGACGGAAATTGGCTCTGGCGGTAGTGTTTTTGACAATGGAACTGTAAAACCAAACGAATTCTCTATTGATTTAGCCTATGGTTTGAAGCTATCTGATAATTACTCTATGGCAGTAACTGGTAGATTTATCCGTTCAGATTTCGGGACATTTAATTCAGACAGTAATTTTAGAGCAGCCAATACTTTTGCAGTAGATGTATCCGGATATTTTATGTCTCCAAAACATGAGAGCATAAGTGGCTACGAAGGTCGTGTGAAAGCTGGATGGGCAGTACAGAATATTGGTCCGAAACTAGATTACACAGGTGATGAAAATTCAAGATCTTACCTTCCGACTATGGCCAGATTAGGTATCGGTTACGATTTATTGATTGATGACATGAATCGTTTTAGTCTCAGTGGAGAAGCATCAAAAATTCTTGTTCCTGGTGTAGATGATACAGGAACTGTTCCGAATGTTGGTCCTATAGAAGGTATCGGCAAATCATTCAGCAACAAAAAAAGTATTATGTTCAGTGGGGCGGCAGAATATTCTTATGATGACACATTCGCCATCAGAACAGGTTATTTTGCAGAAGCTCCTGAACAAGGCGCAAGACAATACGCCACTGTGGGTGTAGGATTCAAATATGCGTCTTTTGGTCTGGATCTTTCATATCTTATCAATACTTCAAAGATCAATACAGCACTTGACAATACATTGAGATTTGGATTGACTTGGAACATCGGAAGTGAGACTTACAATGCAACAGATTATTAATATTTGATTTATTAACTATATTTTAAAACGCCTCTTTTCAGAAGAGGCGTTTTTATTTTTAAATTTGTACCATGAACTACAGTTCCGAACTCAAAAAATTCTTAACAAGTCAATATATCTATTCCGGAGCCAGGATTGCTCTGGCTATTG
>JAEXJU010000065.1 GCA_023448955.1 Bacteroidota bacterium | reverse complement strand
GTATCTGGCAGTTCCGTCTCTGTATTTTTCTGTTTTTGCACAATCGCAAAACTGATTTCCTGTGTAAGTCAAATACAAAAACCAGCCAAGAAAAAAAGTGCCTAACAAGACCAGCCAGAAATTAATCTTTATGTAACTTAATGCTTTTTCCATCAGTTGGTGTATTGAGTATAAGGTGAATAATTACTGTTCTTCCATTTTTCTTTGTCGAAAAGATATTTTCCCCAGTAATTGAGAAGAACTAAAGTGAGCATAATCCCGCAAATGATAAAGTAGTTCCAAAAACTTACAGGTTTCCAAAATGCACGGACTTCGAAATTTGGATTTTCATCGTTGCTTGGTAAAGTTCCCGCAAAATCCGGGTTTTTCAGTTTAAACTCTTTTGCTTTCTGAAGTTCCGCATAAATCGCAGAATCATTAGTTTGAAGATTGGTTAAATTATAAGCAACTTTTTCACCAGAAGAAAGTATGGTTTGATCCACAAAACCATCGCCAGTATATTTAAAAGATTTAGTTCCGTCTGGCGTGAAAAACAGATCATTAGAAGGCGTTTCGAATCCTTGCTTCTGTGCATTGACGGCAAAGTGATATTTTCCGGGTGCAACGCCACAGAAATTAAATTCTTTGTGCTTGTCACCTTCGGACCAGCTTTCGCCATCTGTATAACCGTGGTATTCTTCAATATCCTGAGATGTGTATTCTATCTCGTTTGTTTTCTCATTAATAAGACTCAGTTCTACATTTGCCCAGGAATTATCTACATTAGAATAAAGTTTGACATTGAGTGGAGCCGAAGCACCTTGCAAAACAAATGATTTGGAAATTTTTTCTTTGTTAATGATAGAATCGAACCTTATTTTATCATTAAAAACTTCGTAATTACTTCTGGAAACCGTGTTATATAACTGTACAAGACTGATAATAATCGCAACGGTTGCAAAAATATTAATAAGCTGTTTTATATTAATATAATAAGGTTGCACAATGCCAATGCCAGAATAATTGGGCATATAACTCGGTTTGAAATTTCGTTTTATTTCGCTTCTGGAAATATGTTTTCCCCAGAGAAATGTTTTTTCCGAACCCACTTGTTCAATAGAAACCATTTCGGTTCCGCTTACAAATTCTTTGTATGTAGCTAATGTAAATTTTAGTTTTTCCTCGAAAAAACCAGCTGCAGCGTGAATGCTGTTTGGTGTAGATTCGTACCAGCGGTATTTTTTACCATTAAACTCTGCGTGAAATTTAAATTCTTTCTCCGGCATTTTTTGCGGCTGAAGAAAAACCCAATGACCATCGCCTTCGCTTAGAAAAGCATCGTTCAGATTTTGATCTTTCAGATAATATTCTCGCCAAAAAACAGAACTTCCGTATTTCTTCACAACAATGGCAACAACCTCATATACTATTCCATCAATTTTACCTTTTTGGCCAACCTCCAAAACTACATTTTCTGTTGGCTTTTTTACACTTTTTTCTATGGAATTAAGGCTAGCATTAATCAACATTGAACAAGACCTGCAGATATATTGCTCAATAGCAAAATCAATGTTAAGGCTATTTTCAGTTTTACAGCTTGGACAAATGTAGGAACTCATCATCTCGAAATTTTATGTTCTTTGATGATATCTGCTTCGAAATATTCAAGTAATTTTGAGCTTATTTTTTGAACTTTCTCTGTATTATCGTTATAATAATTACAAAGCAACAAGTCCAAAGTAAGTTGCTGAAATTCCGGCCAGGTATGGATACAAAGATGTGACTCTTTAAGAATAATAGCCGAGGTAAAACTATCATTATCAAATATATGAAAAGTCTCACCAACTACTTCGGTGTCACATTCCGCAAGCAGTTTCTTAGCAAAATCCAAATAGGAATAATAATCTGTTAGCAGACTCGGATTTTCTACTTTTAGCGTTAAGAGAACGTGTAATCCTTCCTGATAAATTTCTAAGGTTTTCATCATTAATGGTTATTAGAAAGCAATATCAGAATTTTTTGAAAACCTGACAACAGAAAAATAAAAAAAGCTGCAAAATAATTGCAGCCGTTCAGAGTTTTATTTCTTTGGCAGGAAAACCTCGGCCAGCATACATCTGGCACTTCCGCCGCCGTTTGTTTCTATGACTTCCAAATCGGAGTATATGATTTCGCAATATTTTTCAATTGCTGAGATTTGTTCCGGATTCAGAGATTTGTACGCACTTTGGCTCATCACCAGGAATTTTTCTCCTGATTGGTTCTGAACCTGAAGCATATTTCCAGCGAAATTCTGCATCTGATTTTCAGAAATTTCTATGAGCTCCTTTCCGGAGTTTGTGATGGTTTTGATGACATTGTTTCTCTCAGATTCATCATCGATACAATCCAGACAAATCACCACAAATTGATCTGCAACACACATCATCACATTCGTGTGATAAATCGGCAATCTTTCTTCGCCGGCGGTCTGATAAGAATGGAAAACCACTGGTGTAAATCCAAACTCAGAACAGAATTTTCTAAATAAATTTTCATCCAGTCTCAACGAAACCGAACCGTAAGCAATCTTGTTATCGTGGTCGAAAATCATACTTCCGGTTCCTTCCAGATATTTATTATCTTTTTCTGTTCCGGAATAATCGATAATTTCGGTTACATCAAACTGATTTTTAATTTGGTTGATGATATCATCTCTTCTTTCCAAACGTCTGTTTTCTGCAAACATTGGATATAAAACCACTTTTCCATCAGCGTGAAAACTTACCCAATTATTAGGAAATATCGAATCCGGTGTTTTGGGTTCTAATGTATCTTTTATAGTGATAACATTGATGCCTTTCGCTCTTAATTTTTCTACAAAAGCGTTGAATTCTTTCAGCGCTTCACCCTGGACATTGCCTTCCTGCTGAACCTGAAAATAATTATTAACTGCCGTTTGCTCATTAAACCCGAAAGCAATCGGTTCTATCATCAAAACTGTATTCGAAGATTGAGTCTGAGGGTTTGAGGGTTTGTGAGTTTGAGAGTTTTGAGTATTATTCATTGTTATTTTTTTATATTGGAATTAAAAGAACACCATTTTTCTGATTGATTCATCATAACGACAAGCATTCCAATTATCTCATTATACCGATTGTTCAAAATATTAAATTCTTCTTCGTTTGTATAACCACAAGCCAATGAAAACTGAAGCCATGTTTGGGTTTCTCTTGCTTCACCTTCAGAATCTGTAAGCTTTGCTACAAATGATTTTTCATATTTTCGTCTTCCCCAAGCTTCGCTGATATTGGCAGAAACTGACCTGGACGAGCGTCTGATTTGGTCTGTAAGAGAATAAGTCTCTTCTTTAGGAAAAGTTTTAGAGAGTTCAAATATTTGCATTGCAACATCAAATGATTTCTGAAATACTTTCAAATCCTGGTGAAATTTAATTGTTGACATCTTTTGTATTTTTTTAAACTAAAAATAAAAAATATCAATAAACTCAACACTTAAACTCTCAGACCCTCAAACTCTTCTACTCTCTCACCAACGGCAAAGTCGAGCACCTTAACAATCCGCCCATTTTGGAAATCTCGCGGTAAGGGATTTCTTCTACAGTCATTCCCCACTCGTCTCTGAGATGATGATTGAGTCTTGTGAATGCTTTGTCAGATACCACAACATCCGGCGCAATAGAGAAGATATTGGGGTTCATTTCGAACATTTCTTTATCATTAACCTCGAAACAGTTTTCCTCGCCAAAAATATCCAAAAGCAACTGATAATCCGACTCATCTACAAATCCGTTTTTATAAATGATGCATTTGTCTTCGCCTACGATATTGAAGGTACAATCCAAATGCAAAATACCTTCATATGGCTTTGTATCATTTTTCTTCAGATCTAGGTCAATGATTCTTTTTTTCGGGAAATATTCTTTCAGAATTTCAATCGCATATTCGTTGGTTCTGGCAGTTTTCAAATTTCTATAATCCGGGCTGTAACTGGTTCCAATGAATAAAAATCCGTTCCAGACAATTACATCTCCACCTTCAATATGAGCGGTTTCCGGCAGGTTTATGACATTCCTCCAGGAGACTTTATCAATAATGTGTCTGTAAGCTTCCTGCTCGTCTGCACGGTCTGGAATGATATTAGAGATAATCATTTTATCCTCAATCACAAAAGCAACATCTCTTGCAAAAACCTGGTTGTAATCTTTGATGATTTTCGGTCGGAAAACCTCCACATCATATTTCTTCAACACTTTTTCAAATTCGGTCATTTCAAAAACAATATCCTCTTCTTTGGGATAGATATTATTTTCTATGGTATGATAAGATTTTGCGTCGTAGCTTTCTTCGAGTGTCGGAACAGGGCCGTTAGATTTTGGCTGTCCAAGCACTACGGATTTGAGTTTACCGGTTTCGTTTTTGATGTTTAGTTTCATAAGTTAGGAATGAGACAAATATAATTAAAGGATTCAAATCAGAAATAATATACTTTAGTTAATAACACCTTGTAAAGCGAGATTGGTGGAGAAATTTTTAGATTAATCATCCATTAACCGAAAAAAAATCCCCGAAAAATTAATTCCGAGGATTTTATTATTGAATTTAATATTTTTTATCTGTTCTCAATATCCACATAATCGCGTTTCTCTGCACCTTGGTAAACCTGTCTTGGTCTTCCGATAGGATCACCTTTCAGTCTCATTTCTTTCCACTGAGAGATCCATCCTGGCAATCTTCCTAATGCAAACATCACAGTAAACATTTCCGTTGGGATTCCAAGTGCTCTGTAAATGATTCCTGAGTAGAAATCCACATTCGGATATAGTTTTCTTTCTACGAAATAATCATCCTCAAGAGCGACTCTCTCCAACTGCATAGCAATATCAAGCGCTTTGTCCTGAATTCCCAATTTTCCTAAGATATCATCAGCTGCTTTCTTGATAATTTTTGCTCTCGGATCAAAGTTTTTGTAAACTCTGTGACCGAAGCCCATTAATCTGAAGCTATCTTCTTTATCTTTTGCTTTAGCGACGTATTTAGAAACATCTCCACCATCTTTTTCGATCATTTCAAGCATCTCGATTACCGCCTGATTGGCACCTCCGTGAAGCGGACCCCAAAGCGCAGAAACTCCTGCAGAGATAGAAGCAAATAATCCTGTATGAGCAGAACCAACCATTCTTACAGTAGATGTAGAACAGTTCTGCTCGTGATCTGCGTGTAGAATCAACAATTTATCAAGCGCTTCCACCACAACAGGGTCAATTTCGAAATCCTCATAAGGAAGTCTGAATGTCATTTTATAGAAGTTCTCAACATAATTAAGATTATTATCGCCGTGATTGATTGGAAGACCCAAAGTCTTTCTGTAAGTCCACGCACAAAGATGAGAGAATTTAGCGATCATTAATTCTGCAGCCAGATCCATTTCTTCTTTGGATTTTACATCCACAGCCTTTGGGTTAAATGCTGTAAGCGCAGAAGTAAGCGCAGATAAAACACCCATAGGATGTGCAGAACGAGGAAAAACATCAATCAGTCTCTTCATCTCATCTGCCACGAAGTTATATTTCTTGATGTTATTTTCGAATAATGAAAACTGATCGGTAGTCGGCAACTCTCCGTGCAGCAAAAGATACATTACCTCCGTAAAGTTCGATTTTTCAGCAATCTGCTCTATCGGATAACCTCTGTAGAACAATTCGCCCTGATCTCCATCAAGGTAAGTAATTTCACTAATTGTTGCACCTGTGTTTTTGTAACCTAAATCCAAAGTGATCAATCCTGTTTGATCTCTTAGCTTGGAAATATCAATTCCTCTGTCACCGATAGTACTTTCTACGATTGGATATTCGAAGTTTTTCCCATCGTAATTTAATATAACTTTATTATCTGACATTTTTAAAAAATTTATTTGCTAAATATAATACTTTCAGCTTTAATGCTCAACTGACAAAAGTCATATCATCCAATCGATTGTATTAATGCTAACAATTGAACTAAAAAATAATTATTATAAATAAAATTCAGTTTTTTAACCTATTGATTAACAATTAAGTAAAAAACAAAAGCATCCGGAATAAATCCAGATGCCTTAAATTATAAAATTTTGTTAAAAATTATCTTTTGATTTTAAAAGCGTCTAGTCCCGGGAAAACTGCCGTTTCTCCAAGTGCTTCTTCAATTCTCAATAATTGGTTATACTTCGCCATTCTGTCGGATCTGGAAGCAGAACCAGTTTTGATCTGTCCACAGTTCTGTGCAACTGCTAGATCAGCAATTGTAGAATCTTCTGTTTCTCCGGATCTGTGAGACATTACCGTAGTATATCTATTATGCTGAGCCATCTGAACTGCTGCCATAGTTTCGGAAAGCGAACCGATCTGGTTTACTTTTACAAGAATTGAATTAGCAATTCCTTCATTAATTCCTCTGGAAAGTCTCTCAACGTTAGTTACGAATAAGTCATCACCCACTAACTGAACTCTGTCTCCAAGCTTATCAGTCAGTTCTTTCCAACCAGCCCAGTCATTTTCCTGCATACCATCCTCGATAGAGATAATTGGATATTTGTTTGCCAATTCAGCCAAATAAGAAACCTGCTCACTGCTTGAGAAAACTGGCGCATCCGGCGTCTGGAATTTTCTGTAATCGTAAACACCATCTTTGTAGAATTCTGAAGCGGCACAATCCAATGCGATCATTACATCATCACCAGGCTTGTAACCCGCTTTTTCGATAGCTTGCAATAAAGTATCCAAAGCATCTTCAGTTCCTGTGAAAGTTGGTGCAAATCCACCTTCGTCACCTACAGCCGTAGACAAACCTCTTCCGTGAAGAATTGATTTTAAGCTGTGGAAAATCTCTGTTCCTTTTCTCAAAGCGTGAGAGAAAGAATCTGCTTTTACAGGCATTACCATAAATTCCTGGAAAGCAATCGGCGCATCGGAGTGGGATCCACCATTTATTACGTTCATCATTGGAACCGGAAGCGTGTTGGCATTCACACCGCCTACATATTTATAAAGAGGCATTCTCAACTCAGCAGCAGCAGCTTTTGCAGCAGCAAGAGAAACGCCTAAAATGGCATTTGCACCTAATTTTCCTTTATTAGAAGTTCCGTCAAGATCAATCATTACAGCATCGATCAGATTTTGTTCGAATACAGGAAGACCTATTAATTCCGGAGCGATGATTTCCTTTACATTTTCAACCGCTTTCAAAACACCTTTTCCTAAAAATTCCGGCGCACCGTCTCTCAGTTCTACTGCCTCATGCTCACCTGTAGATGCACCAGAAGGAACAGCTGCGCGTCCCATTGCTCCACTTTCCGTGAAAACATCTACCTCTATTGTCGGATTCCCTCTGGAATCTAAAATCTGTCTTGCCTCGATAAATGAAATGTAACTCATTGTCTTGATGTTATTTATTTAAGATTTTTATTTTGTAGCTTTTATAAAGCAATGCAAATTTAAGAAATTTAAAATATTATGTGATGAATCATTTTTTAACAATCATTATTAAGCAAAATTATTTTATTTTAGAATTCTGTATTTTACTTTAACAACTCCCTGATCCAGCCTTGCAATTCTTTTGAATGCACCCTGACTGAGATCAAATTCTCTTGATGGTTTTAGCGGACCTCTGTCATTTACAGTTACAGTTACCGATTTTCCGTTTTCTGAATTAACAATCTCTACTTTCGTTCCGAAAGGAAGCGAAATATTGGAAGCTGTCATAGAAGAATGTCTGTAAATCTCTCCGCTTGCTGTTGTTTTTCCTTGGAATTTATCCGCATAAAACGAAACGCTGGTATTTCTATACATTCCATCGTTAGCTCTGCCGCTGCACGATAAAATGATAAAAAATGCCGTAAAACCTAATAAAATCCTGTTAATGAAAGCCTTAAAATCGATAGTTCGCATTGGGTGAAAAAATTATTTCAAAAAAAAATTAGTAAAATGTTAAATATTCATTAATATTTTGTTTATTTTGCACAAATTTCTATATTAGATTTCTGATTCGATTTGGTTATCAAATATAATCCGATTTATATAATGAATTACGAAAGTATAAAATTAACGATAGACAATAAAATTGCGGTTCTTACCATTAACAGACCGGAAAGCCTTAATGCCCTGAACGCACAGGTTTTTACCGATCTGGATAATGTATTTGATTTTCTGAAAGATGAAAAATCTGTTAAATGCATTATTGTTACAGGAAGCGGAGAAAAAGCTTTTGTAGCAGGTGCGGATATTAAAGAATTTTCTAAATACGGAAACGAGCAGGCCAAAGAATTATCGAAAAGAGGTCACAGTGTTTTTCAGAAAATTGAAAACATGAATAAACCTGTAATTGCAGCTATTAACGGGTTTGCATTAGGTGGAGGTTTAGAACTTGCAATGGCTTGCCATATCAGATATGCTTCTGAGAATGCAAAATTAGGATTACCGGAAGTTACCTTGGGTCTTATACCCGGTTATGGCGGAACACAGAGATTACCAAAGCTTGTTGGAAAAGGCATTGCGAATGAGATAATCTTCTCTGCAAAAATGATCACTGCAGAAAAGGCGAGATCCATCGGATTGGTAAACGAAGTGTTTTCTTCCGAAGAATTGATGACGAAAACGCAGGAACTTGCAGAAAATATTGTAAAAAACTCTCCACAAGGGATTGCGAAAGCAATTCAGGCCGTGAATGTGAGTGAGTCCGAAAAAGGCATGGAATACGAAATTGATTTTTTTGGTGAATTATTTTCCCAAGAAGATTTCAAAGAAGGTGTTTCTGCTTTTTTAGAGAAAAGAAAACCTGTTTTCAGCTAAATTTGCAACATGAATTATAACAAGTTCGACATTGCTTATCTGAAAATGGCTATCGAATGGGCAAATCTTTCTTATTGCAAAAGAAAAAAGGTAGGTGCTCTTATCGTAAAAGACAGAATGATTATTTCTGACGGATATAACGGGACACCTTCCGGTTTTGAAAACAATTGTGAAGACGAAAACGGAAAAACCAGCTGGTTTGTTCTTCACGCAGAAGCCAATGCAATATTAAAAATTGCAAGCAGCACACAATCTTGTAAAGGTGCCACATTATACATTACAATGTCGCCTTGCAAAGAGTGCAGCAAACTTATATTGCAGTCCGGCATAGAAAAAGTGGTCTACATGACCGGCTATTCTGATGACAGCGGATTAGAATTTCTGAAAAATGCAGGAATTGAGCTTTTAAATATTACAGAACAAGAATTATACAAGACATGAAAAGTTAAAATATAACTATAAACAAATTAAAAAAAACACAAATATGAATTGGTCCGAAAAAATTGACGACTTCTCAAATTTTCTTAAATTTGAGAAGAACTTCTCCGACAACACACTTGATGCTTACATGAGAGACATTAAAAAGCTGGAAAGCTTTGCCGTATCAGAACTGGATAATATGTCACCTCAAAACATTACTTACGAAAATCTTCAGGAATACATCTATCAGCTTTCTAAAAATAAGATCAGCGAAAGATCCCAAGCCAGAGGAATTTCCTCCATCAAAGCTTTTTTCAAATTCCTTTTGGAAGAAGATTACAGAACAGATAATCCTGCCACACTTCTGGAAGGTCCTAAACTTGGACTATATTTACCGGATACTCTGAGTGAAGATGATATCAATAGAATTATCGATTGCATAGACACCAGTACCGATATAGGAAATAGAAACAGATGCATCCTGGAAGTTCTGTACGGCTGTGGACTGCGTGTATCTGAGCTTGTAGATTTAAAAATCTCCAATATCAACTTCAAGGAAAACTACATCATAGTAGAAGGTAAGGGAGAAAAAACAAGATTAGTTCCTTTAGCAAATACAACTGCCGAATTTATCACAAGCTATATTCAAACGGTAAGAAATAAAACTAAAATTAATAAAAAACACGAAGACACATTATTCCTAAACAGCCGTGGCACCAATATGTCCCGTGTGATTGTTTTCATCATCATCAAAGAGCTGACCCAGAAAGCGGGAATTAGCAAGAGCATCTCTCCTCACACTTTCAGACATTCTTTTGCAACCCATTTACTGCAAAACGGTGCAGATTTGAGATTTATTCAGGAAATGCTTGGCCACAGCAGCATTACCACCACGCAGGTATATACCCATTTGAAAACGGAAGAACTCAGAGATGTTATTTTAAATTTTCATCCAAGAAACAGAAAAATCACTTCATAGTTTTTCTTAAATTTATCCAATGGAAAATTTGAGATTCTGCCCAAAGTGCGGACAGGAAAAACTATTGTGGAACAATATTACCAAATGGAGCTGCAGTAATTGTGATTTTGTTCTCTATCATAATACCGCTGCAGCCGTTGCGGTAATTATAAGATGTAAAGACGAAGTATTTTTCACTCTAAGAAATCAGCAACCCGGAAAAGGGAAACTGGATTTGCCGGGAGGTTTTACAGATCCTGCGGAAAGTTCCGAGGAAACCTGCGCCAGAGAACTTAACGAAGAGCTTGGATTAAACATTGATCCGAAAGCCTTCAGTTATCTTGGAAGCCAGCCGAACATCTACCCATATAAGAGTATTGATTACAATACTTTGGATCTTTTTTACCAGTATGATGTGGAGGAAAAATTTGAAATCACATTAGAGGAATCCGAAATCTCGGAAGGGTGTTGGATTAAATGGTCTGATATCGATTTGGAAAAGATTGCTTTTGAATCTCAGAAAAAATTTTTGAAAAGCTACTTTAAAATAAAGTTCTCATAAGAACTGTGTTTTTAGTTAAAAAGAAACTCCGGAACCAGTGTCCGGAGTTTCGATTTTTATTTCCATTTGATATTACAGCCTAAACTTGGTCTTTGGAATTCTTCCTGATCTGCACCGGCCAAAAGATTCTCAAATGCGACAATAAGATCTTCACCTGTCACTTCCTTCTGATTTCCCGGACGAGAATCATCCATTTGTCCACGATAAATCAGACTTAAATTTTCATCGAAAAAATAAAAATCCGGTGTGCAAGCTGCTTCGTAAGCTTTGGCAACATCCTGAGATTCGTCGTATAAATATGGAAATTTAATCCCGCGTTCATCTACAAAATCCACCATCATTTCAGGAGAATCTGCCGGATATCTATCTACATCATTAGAATTGATACCGATGAATTCTATTCCCTGAGATTTGTAATCTTCATACAACTCTTCCAGTTTATCTATGATATGAAGAACGAACGGACAATGGTTACACATAAAAAAGACCAAAGTTCCTTTCTTTCCTTTAAGAGATTCCAGGCTTTGCAATTCATTGTTTTCTGATGGATTTGGAAGATTAAAATCCGGAGCTTTAGTTCCTAAAGCCAGCATATTTGAAGGTGTATTCGACATAATATTTTATTTTAATATAACAATAAAAGTATATCAATTTACCAATTTAAAAAAAATAAGATTATTATAATGGTAAATTTTCACATTGATAAATTTGATAGCAAAGATAATGCTTCTTGCAGAGAGTTCTCATAACAAACCCAATTTACATTGTCAAGTTTTTTGTTCCAAGTGATCTGTCGCTTGGCATACCTGCGGGAGTTTTTCTTGATTTCATCAATGGCAAAATCCAAATCCCATTCGCCATCAAAATATCTGAACAATTCCGTGTAACCAACCGTTTGAAGTGCCACTTTTTCCCTGTCAGCGATTAAACCTTTTGCTTCGCATAGCAGTCCATTTTCCATCATCTTATCAACACGAAGATTGATTCTCTCATAAATAATTTCCCTTGGCGCTTCGATTCCTATTCTGACAATGTCAAAATTACGCTCGGATTTTGGTAAACTAAGATTTTCGGTGTAGGTTTTTCCTGTTTGCCAAATAATGTCAATTGCTCTCAATAATCGCCTTGGATTGTCTTTATCAACAATTGAAAAATATTGCGGATCCAGTTTCTCCAGCATTTTCTGCAAAGCTATTATGCCTTCATTTTCCCAGATTGACAATAATTTCTGTTGATTTTCTTCATCGGCTTCCGGCAAATCATTCATTCCTTCTACCACAGCTTTTTCGTACATCCCACTTCCTCCAACCATTATTGCAACATCTTTTACTGAGAAAATTTCTTCCAGCTTTTTCAACGCATCCGTTTCATATTGACCGATGGAATAATAATCATCCACAGAAATATGTCCTACAAAATAATGTTTTGCTTCGGCCAATTCTTCATCAGTTGGAGTTGCAGTTCCAATCTTCAATTCTTTGTAGAATTGACGAGAGTCACAGGAAATAATCTCTGTATCCAGATATTTTGCCAGATCGATTGCCAATCTTGTTTTCCCGATTCCTGTAGTTCCGATAATGGAAATAAGCCGTTTCAAAATTAAATTTTTGCAAACTTACGAAATGCGAAATTCTTCTGGTATTATATTTTATCGCAAAGGCGCAAAATGATTATCAATTCATTCTTTTAAAGTCTCAAATATAAATATTGAATTTTTGCGTCTTTAAATATTTATGATAAAAATAATTACGTTTTTGCGATAAAAGCAAATCAATAATTACTTAATTTTACAATCATTATGGCTTTAAGATTATCTGCATCCAAACTTCCTGATGTGAAAACGACAATTTTCACGGAGATGAGCTTATTGGCTCAAAAGGAAAATGCAGTCAATCTTTCTCAAGGTTTTCCGGATTATCAGCCCGATAAAAACCTCATCCAATTCCTTGGCGATTTTGCAAATCAAGGTCATAATCAATATGCGCCATTATCAGGAATCAAAGAACTTAGGGAAGAAATTTCCAGAAAGTTCAACCTTCAATATCTGGTTGATTATCATCCGGATTCTGAGATCAACATCACTGCCGGAGCTACTCAGGGGATTTTCACAATTATTTCTGCATTTGTTGAAAAAGGCGATGAAATCGTCATTTTCGAACCAGCTTACGATTGTTACGAACCCGCTATTATTCTGAATGGCGGCATTGTAAAAACCGTGAAAATGTTTTATCCGGATTACAATATCAACTGGAATGAAGTGAAAAATCTGATATCGGAAAAAACCAAGATGATCATCATCAATAATCCGAATAATCCCTCCGGAAAAATTCTGAAACAAAATGATATCAATGAACTGATTTCAATTGTAAAAAATACGAATATCCTGATCCTGAGCGATGAAGTTTATGAAAGCATTACGTTTGATGAAAAATCGCATCTGACATTAGCAAAATATCCTGAGCTGAGAGAAAGGTCTTTTATAGTTGGCTCTTTTGGAAAATTATTACATATTACAGGTTGGAAAATCGGTTATGTCTGCGCACCTCAGGAACTGATGACCGAATTCCGTAAAGTTCACCAGTTCAATGTATTCTGTGTGAACACGCCTGCACAGTTTGCCATTTCTAAATATTTGCAGAATATTGATGACTTCAAACCAATATCTACATTGTTCCAATCCAAAAGAGATTATCTTCGCAATGCTCTTAAGGAAACACCATTCAATCTATTAGATTGCGAAGGCACGTATTTTTTGTCTGCTCATTTTGGCGCAATTTCTGATGCTAAGGACAAGGATTTTTGCTATTGGCTCACTAAAGAGCACAAAGTTGCAACCATCCCTTTTTCTGCATTTTACAGAGATAAAACCGATGAAAAAGTGATTCGATTTTGTTTTGCAAAAGAACAGAAAACACTGGATAAAGCTATTGAACAATTATTAAAAATAAATAAATCTAAATGAAAAATCTGATTATTGCGGCTTCTTTATTAATAGGAGTCAGTGCGTTTTCTCAAGCGAAAATTGACCCTACAAAACTTAATTATTCATCTGTAGATGTAAGTCCAATGGATGCTGTATATTATCCGCTTCAAGCTACATCTTCAAAAGACACGCCTAAAGTGAAAGTGGTTTATTCCAGACCTCAGAAAAAAAACAGGGTTGTGTTCGGTAATCTTGTAAAATATGGAGAAATTTGGAGATTTGGAGCGAATGAAAATACTGAGATCAGATTTTATTCACCTGTAAAAATCGGGGGAAAAGAAATTGCTGCAGGAACTTACAGCTTATTCGCTATTCCTAACGAAAAGGAATGGACTGTTGTTATTAATTCCGACATAGACAAATGGGGTGCATACGCTTATGACAAAAGCAAAGATGTAGTGCGATTCAATGTTCCGGTAGAGAAAACGGCATCTGCTATAGAGTATTTTTCTGTGAGTTTTGTGCAAACCAAATCCGGTGCGGACTTATACGCTGGTTGGGATAATGCTCAGGTTAAGTTCCCGATTGAATTCAAATAAACGTAAGAGTTTATATACTTAAGGCCTTGTCAAAGTTTGACAAGGCTTTTTCAAATCATAAACCATTCATTCACAAGGCAAGCTGCCAACCTTGCAGTTCTTTCCTGGATATCGAATTTGGGATTGACTTCTGCTACATCCAAAGCCTTCATCTTTTCCGATGATAAAATATGACGATAAATCTGCATAAAATTACGGTCTGCAAAAATTCCATTATACGCTGGCGCACTCACTCCTGGCGCAATGCTGGCATTGAAAACATCCATACAAATGGTGATATAAACCACATCTGCTTCTTCTAAAAAAGACTGGATTGTGAACAGTAGATTCGGAATATTTTCGGCGTAAATTTCATCAGCGAGAATATATTTCATACCAAAATCATCGGCTGTTTCAAATAATTTTCTGGTATTGCTGTTTTTCTGGATTCCGATATGCAACGAATGAATATTTCCTTCTTTCGCAATTTGCCAGAATCCTGTACCAGAAGAAGCCAATCCGTTTTCCGGTTCACGGTTATCAAAATGAGCATCGAAATTAATAATGCCTATTTTTTGATTGGGAAACGTTTTTCGGATTCCGGAATAATGTGCAAAAGTGACTTCGTGACCGCCTCCTAAAACAACTGATTTTCCTTGTTCTGTTAATAATTTTGACACTTTATCTGCCAATAAATTTTGTGCAAATTCCAGATCATTATTTTCGCAATGTATATTGCCAAAATCCTTCAGCAAAAAACCAGAATTAACTACCGGAAAATTGGACATATTTTTTCTGATGATGTCTGGAGCTTCTTGAGCTCCAATTCTTCCTTTGTTACGTTTCACACCTTCATCCACAGCAAAACCGTGCAAAACGAAATCTTTCGGTTTAATGATTTCATAATCCGTTTCAGTTTTTACTCTTTGGAAAATCCTATGATAAGATTCATCGTTGCCGTCTAAACGGCCTGTCCATTCAAACATAATTTAGATTTTTTCTCCGTTGATATAAATACTTTTCGGTTTCAGACTGCCTTGATGGTAAAGGATATTCTGGAAATTATCGGTTTCATAAGTCAAGAAATCTGCTTTTTTTCCTTGTTCCAAAATCCCACGGTCTTGCAAATCCAAAGCATAAGCGGCACGAAATGTTATGGCTGCCAAAACCTCGGCTGTCGTTAATTTTTGATAGGTTGCTAAAATTGAAGCCTGAGTCACAAGATTTCCCATTGGAGCCGAGCCTGGATTCCAGTCTGTTGCAATGGCCAAAATGCCGCCTTTGTCCAGGATTTTTCTGGCAGGCGAAAATGGCTCACCAAGACCTAAACTTGCGCCTGGCAAAGCAATGGCAACGGTGTTTGAACTGGCAAGAAAATCTATATCATCATCAATAGTAGCTTCCAAATGATCGGCAGATTTTGCGCCCACTTCCACTGCAATTCTGGAACTTCCAGCTGTAAACTGGTCTGCATGAACTGTGATCTGAAAACTTAATTCTTTAGCCTTCAATAGAAAATTTTTACTTTCCTCAGGTTGAAACGCCGATTTTTCTATGAAAATATCGACTCTATTAGCAAGGTTTTCGTCTTTTACTTTTGTAAGGATTTCGTCCGAAATATAATTCAGATATTCTTGCGAAGTCCCTTCAAAATCTCTTGGTTTTAGATGTGCTGACAGGCAAGTTGGAACTAATGTCGCTTTGGTTTTTGATTGCGCTTTTTTAATCGCTCTCAGCATTTTGAGTTCTTCATCTACATTTAATCCGTAACCACTTTTAATTTCAATAGTCGTAACACCTTGACTTAATAAAATATTGGTGCGTTTTAGAATTCCATTGACCAAATCATCTTCAGAAGACGCTCTCGTATGCTGAACAGAACTCCAGATTCCACCACCGGATTCAGCAATTTCCAGATAGGTTTTCCCGGCATTTCGCATTGCAAAATCGTTTGCCCGATTTCCTCCAAAACAAATATGCGTATGCGCATCTACAAAAGATGGCAATGCAATTTGCTCATTATGAATAAAATCAATTTCAGAAGCTGGAAATTCATTTTTTAAAGAATCAAAGTTGCCAATTTTTAAAATTTTACCATTTTCTGAGAGTATTCCGCCAGAGGTGATAATTTCTAAAGCTTCATCATTCAATTTCCCTTTTAATGGCAGGTTATTGAGCGTTATGATTTGTTTGAATGGTCCGGTTAATTTCATATAAAAACTTGAATCGTAAAAATAGCGATAAAGTTTCATTTTGTTCAATCATTATAAATTGTATTTTTACAAAAAAAATTAAAAACAAATGAAAACGAAATTCATTACAGCAGCAATCATTTTATCAGGATTTTTCTTAAACGCTCAGCAAATCAGTGTTGGAGAATATGCAAGAGCAGCAAAATTCAATAAAATAATTGATGAAATTAATAATGGCAAAACTGTATTAAAGTATTCAGACGTTCAGGGAAATCCTTTTTATAAAAATGGATTCAGCAATGCAAGAGTTGGTGACACGGGTACAACATTACCTGTAAGATATAATATCTTTAAAGATAGTTTCGAGGTACTTAACGATAACGACATCTATGCTATTCCAAAAGATAATTCTTTTGCTAAATTTGTTTTTACCCAAACGAATGAAAAATTTATTCTGGAAAAGGACAATGAGGGATTTGCTGGTTATTTTTTAGTTCTTACTGAAGGTAAAAATAAACTATTGAAGAAGTTTGCGGTTAAATTCAAACCGGAAATTCCTGCACCTAACACAATGATTCCTGGAACGCCAGCAAAGTTCGAAACTCAAAAACCGGTTTATTTTATAAAAACTGAAGATAATATCATCAAACTGACAAAAAAATCTGATGAGCTAATCAATGCTTTGCCTGCAGATAAAAAAGATGCGGTCAAAGATTTTATCAAGTCCAACAAAATAAAAATGACAGAAGAATTTGACCTCATTAAACTGGTTAATTTCCTTAATAAATAAAGAAAAGAGATGCAAAGCGCATCTCTTTTTTTTGTTAAAATATCCCTCTTCCGATTCGTAAAATATTATCACTCTTCCCCATCGAATAAAAATGCAAAACAGGAACGCCAAAATCCAGTAATTCCTTACATTGATTAATGGACCATTCTATCCCGATTTCTTTAACTGATTTATTATCTTTGGCTTTTGCAACAGCAATCACCAGATCATTAGGAATATCTACTTTGAAACGGTGCGGAATCATACTTAGCTGATTTTTAGTAACCAAAGGCTTGATTCCCGGAATAATCGGAACAGTGATGCCTTCTTCTCTGCATTTTTCCACGAACTCGAAAAATTTCTGATTATCAAAGAACATCTGCGTTACGATGTAATCTGCTCCTGCTTCAATTTTCTTTTTCAGGTGATGGATATCCTGAGAAAAACTGGCTGCTTCCATATGCTTTTCAGGATAACCGGCAACGCCGATACAAAACTCTGTGGGTGAAGAATTTTCGATGCTTTCATCCAGATACTTCCCTGAATTCATTTCGTTGATCTGCCTCACAAGATCCTTCGCAAAATGATGTCCGTTTTTTTCCGGTTTGAAGTAAATCTCAGTCTTCACAGCATCGCCTCGCAACGCTACAACATTCTGAATTCCAAGAAAATCCAGATCAATCAGGAAATTCTCGGTATCTTCTTTTGTGAAGCCGCCACAGAGAATATGCGGAACGGCATCTACCTTATATTTATTCTGAATTGCCGCACATATCCCGACTGTTCCGGGACGTTTGCGTACTACTCGCTTTTCCAGCAGTCCGTCCTGTCTTTCGATATATTCATATTCTTCACGGTGATAGGTGACATCAATAAAAGCAGGATCAAATTCCATCAAGGGATCGATGGAATCAAATATAGATTGGATGTTTTGTCCTTTTAACGGTGGCAAAATCTCAAAAGAGAAAAGCGTTTTGCCATTGGAATTGTTTATATGGTCTGTGATTTTCATTTATTGTTTAGTATTTGGTTTTCTGTTTTTTAGTGTTTTGATTTCTAAATACCAAACACTAAAAACGAAATACGATTTTTTTTAATCCGTTAAGTTTGGAGCCAACCATTTTCTGGCGTAATCTAAATCTATGTTTTTTCTTTCAGCGAAATCTTTTAGTTGGTCCTCATCAATTTTTCCCACTCCGAAATATTTAGACTTTGGGTTTCCAAAATAATAACCGGAAACTGCTGCAGTTGGCCACATTGCGAGACTTTCGGTTAGAGTAACACCAATGTTTTCTTCCACTTTTAATAAATCCCAAATTGTGAGTTTTTCTAAGTGGTCAGGACAAGCCGGATAACCTGGAGCCGGACGAATCCCGAGATATTTTTCTTTGATGAGTTCCTCATTATCCAGCGATTCATTTTCAGAATAAGCCCAATATTCAGTTCTGACTTTTTTGTGAAGATATTCTGCAAAAGCTTCAGCCAAACGGTCAGCCAAGGCTTTCACCATTATTGCATTATAATCATCATTTTGCGTTTCGTATTCTTTTGCCAATTCATCGGCTCCAAAACCAGTACAAACACAAAAAGTTCCAATAAAATCCTGTTTTCCGGAATTCTCCGGCGCAATAAAATCGCTTAAAGCAAAATATTCTTTCCCTTCCGATCTTTTGCTTTGCTGGCGCAAAGTTCTGAAAGTTGAAATCAAATTTTGATGGTCATCAAAAACTAAAATATCATCCTGCTCATTGGCATTGGCCGGGAAAATTCCAAAGATGCCTTTCGTTTTGAAACTCTTTTCTTTCAGGATTTTCTTAAGCATTTCTTGAGCTTCATTGAACAAAATCGTTGCTTCTTCGCCTAAAACATTATCCGTTAAAATTTCAGGAAATTTTCCGAACAATTGCCAGCTTCTAAAAAATGGGGACCAATCAATAAAATCAACTAATTCATCCAGATTTTGGTCTTCGATAATAGTGATTCCTAATTTTTTTGGTTTCGGAATCACTTCATTTTCCCAATCGATTTTAAATTTTTGATTTCTTGCTTCTTCGATTGTGACGTATTCTTTATCAACCTGGCGATTCAGAAATTTTTCGCGGAATTCATCATAATCTTTTCTGATTTCCAAAGCATATGCATTGGATTTATCCTGATTTAAAAGAGAACTCACAACACCAACCGCTCTGGAAGCATCATTCACGTGAACAACCGTATTTG
>JAEXJU010000020.1 GCA_023448955.1 Bacteroidota bacterium | reverse complement strand
GGCATAGGAGGCTGTCCTATGGCGAAAGATGATCTAGTCGGAAATATGCCTACAGAAAGGGTGTTTACTTTTATGCAGTCTGAAAAATTAGATATCCATCAGAATCTTTTACATTTTGAAAGTGCCTACAATATGGCAAAAGACATTTTTCATTTTTGATTATTCAAGAATCAAAACATATATATGTCATATTTTTATAGTTTTTCAGACAAATAATTTTTAATTTCAGAAAAATGATGTAATTTTATTACAGAAAAAACAATTAATTATGACTTCAAAAACAACTTACTTAGGCGAATCTAAAATCGAATCTGTACACGAAGCCTCTGGTGAAGTTTTCTCAACCTACGTTCCTTCCAATGATTTTACTGTGAGAGAGCACTTTTCTCCGACGGACATTTTTGCAACATCATTGGCAGAGAGCGTGTTTGCTTCACTTGTTGTTTTGGGCAAAGACAGAAATATCGACATTACCGGCGCAACATGCGAGCTGAAAAAAACAATGTATTTTGAACCAAGAAGAATTGGTGAGATTTTCTGCGTATTTAAGTTTCCTCATTCCTATTCTCCGGAAGAACAAGAATTTATTGAGAATACTGCTAAAAATGCACCTGTGTATCTTAGCCTGCATCCGGACATCAAGAAAATCTTTATATTCGAGTATAAAAACTAAAATAAGAAATCCTGCAAAGTTGCAGGATTTTTTTATAACATTCCAAGTTCAAACTTGGCTTCTTCACTCATCATTTCTTTGGTCCAGGTTGGTTCAAAGGTAAGTTCTATTTTCGCAGATTTCACACCTTCCACTTCTCTTACCTTATCTTCCACTTCTACTGGTAATGTTTCCGCAACTGGACAGTTAGGAGAGGTAAGTGTCATTATGACCAGTACTTCGCCTTCATCTGAGATCTGAACATCATAAACCAGTCCCAGCTCATAGATATCCACCGGGATTTCAGGGTCATAAACCGTTTTCAGTTCCTTGATTATTTCTTCGCCAATATCTGCTATTTGGTCGTCCGTATATTTCATTTTTAATCTAATCTTTTTAATAAATCTTCCTGCCGCATCCGCCGGAAAACATTTGCCAAAGTTAAGACATCTTTTTCACAATAATGAATGATTCTGTCTATATCGCCGTCTTTGTAGTATATATCGGCCACCATACTTCCATCGATATCGTCTTTTGGTGTTGGTATTCCAAATATATGAGCTAATAATTCCAGTGATACATAACTTTTCCAATCTCCGAATTTCCAGAGTTCCATAGTATCGATATGCGGAATTTCCCAAGGCTTCTTACCAAACAACTGAAACGGAACTGGAGGCTGAATACCATTAATTAAAAGTCTCCTTGCAATATAAGGGAAATCGAATTCTTTTCCGTTATGGGCACAAAGGATAATATTATTGAGACGAGGACTATTGAACAATTCACAAAATGAAATTAATAAGTTTCTTTCATCACCTGAAAATGTTTTGATTTTTAACTTTCCGGTATTGTTATCAATCATTCCGATAGAAATGCAGATAATCATCCCGAATTCCGCCATAATACCAGCTCTTTGTTCATAAAAATCGGAAGCTTCTATCTCATCTTTCCTTTGAGATTTCGTTTTCTTATCCCAAAGATATTGGGTTACTGAATCCAAATTATTCCAGGAATCAATTTGAGGAACTGTTTCTATATCCAAGAATAAAATATTTTCTATCGGTATTTTATGAATCATCTGTATTTTATTTTTCTAAAAGTAATAAAAAAACCCAACAATGCTGCTGGGTTATATTTGATTTTCTAATAGAATTAGAAAGGATACTCGTAAATCTCCGATTCGTGGTAGTAAGGGTTTCCGGTAGGCATCAGCTTTAGCTTTGCTAAGGCTGTCATCACAGTAAATGTGAAAACTCCTACTACGAAGATGAAAGAACCTAAAACTAATAAAGCCATTGGAAGATTATTCCAGTAAGGTCCTACAGTTCCCGGCATTACCATATTGAAGTAATCAACAGCGTGTCCGAAAATCACAAGACAAGCCATAAAGGTTACCACTTTATAATTTCTCTTGATGCTGCTGCTTACTAACACTAATAATGGTGCAAGGAAGTTTACAACAAGCATTGGCAGGAAAGTCGGTGCATAGTAATCAAATCTTCCAAAGAAGTAATTTACTTCTTCCGGGATATTTGCATACCAGTAAAGCATAAATTGTGCAAACCAAAGGTAAGACCAAAGCATACTCGTAGCAAATAAGAATTTCCCAAGGTCGTGCAGATGGTTATTGTTAAACTGAGGATAAACCCCTTTTTTCTTAAGGTAAACACTAATGATAATCATCACAGCTATAGAAGTTGATAAGCAGCTTACCATAGAATACCAGATGTATAGTGTAGAATACCAGTGCGGGTCAATAGACATTAACCAATCCCAAGCCCAAGCAGCAGAAGCAAATCCGAAGAATGCAATGTAACCAACACTCCAGCTGTAAAGACTAGCATAGATTTTTCTATTACCTTTATTCTCATCAACTTTCTTAGAAAGGCTTTTCAGCTTCCAGACAAAAAATGATGCGCCAACTACGTAAATTATAGTTCTGATAGCATAGAACGGAATATTAAGAAATCTTTTCTTTTCGAATAATATAACGTCAAACTCCGGAGAGTTAGGATCTGTAAGATTTGGATCCATCCAATGGAAAAGATGACCTTGATGGGTAATATTCAAAAGCATTATAATAATCAAGATTGCCCCTCCGTATGGGATATAAGAAGCAATTGCCTCCATTACTCTTGTTACAATAATAGACCAGCCTGCGTGTGCAGCGTGCTGGATGCTGTAGAAAAACAATGCGCAACAGCTGATCCCAAATGCGAAAACAGCAAAAGTGTGAATCGCTGCCAACGGCTGATTGTGAACCTGATGTTTTGCATGTTCCAGATGAGCATTATGATCCTGAGGACCAACCAACTCACTCGAATGCGATGGTGCTTCATGTCCTTTTGAATGGACAGATTCCATCCAGTGTGTGATTGTAGCATCATCCAGTCCATGGTTAAGGGCATAACCAATACCGAATAAAACAACGCCTACAACGATGAGTATGATTGAATATAATCTTAATTTAGGTGAAAAACTATACATTACTTCTTTTTTTATTTAGCATTAGTTTTATCTTCAGTTTTTGCCGGTGCTGCAGCTGGAGTGGCCGGAGCAGCATTTGCAGCAGCTGGTGCAGCTGACATTGTCGGTGCTTTGAATGTATTATAAACATAAAGCGCAACTCTCCATCTGTCTCCAACGTTCAGTTGTCCAGCATAAGATCCCATTGCGTTTCTACCATTTGTTAAAACGTAATGAATAGATCCGATAGTGATTTCTCTGTCTGCATACTTAGGAACTCCGGAATATGCACCACTTTGAACAATCGGCCCTTGTCCGTCTCCATTAACACCGTGACAAGCAGAACAAGTATGTTCGTACAAGCTTTTCCCTCTCGCCAGATCTTTTTCAAGATTTTCTGCTTTTAGAGGAGATGCTGTAATCGCTTTGGAAGCATCATAACCTGCATTGTATTCATCTACATTTTTTGGAAGTGTTTCTTCGCTCACAATACCGTCTTTGTTTCTTGAAACAGATCCCTCAACAGGATATAAACCTGTTGCACCGTCGCGCGCTACAAAAGCAGGAATTTCGTTTTCGTGATCTGAATATGCGTCCTTAGCTTTCATCAATGGATCATAAGCAATTGGAAAATACATATCCGGAAAATATACCAAAGGTGGGTTATCTTTTGGTCCGCAAGAATTTAGTAAAACAGTTGTTAAACCAAAGATTGCTGTAATTTTTAATATACTATTCTTCATCTTAGGCATCTTTAACAGTTATTTCTTCAACACCTGTATCAATCAACAGCTGTTTAATAGTTTCAACATCATCAGAAACAAACTCCATCATAAACTTATCATCAGTAGTCCTTGGATCAGGGTTCTGAGGCTTAGCTCCGGGATACATTTTGTTTCTTACAAGAAAAGTAAGTGACATCAAGTGAGCAGAACAGAAAACCATCAATTCAAACATCGGATCTACAAAAGCACCCATGTTATGAAACCAGTCAAATGATGGTTTACCACCAATATTCTGTGGCCAGTCGTGATTCATGATCCAAGCGGTCAATGTAATCCCGATAGTAACACCATAACAAGCGTAGATAAATGCTGCATCAGAGATTCTGGTTTTTTTCAACCCAAGAGCCTTATCCAATCCGTGAACTGGAAATGGCGTGTAAACTTCATTTATCTTGATCCCTTTATCATTGAAGGCTTTAACGCCGTGCATCAAATCATCGTCGTCGCCGTAAAGTCCATATATAATCTTAGTGGTGCTCATCTCCTTCTTTTGCTTTATAAGTTTCACCGGAAATTTTCAAAATACTCTTCAATTCTGCCTGTGCAATTACAGGGAATGTTCTTGCATACAAAAGGAATAATACAGAGAAGAATCCGATTGTTCCAAGATATACACCAACGTCTATAATAGTCGGCTTAAACATTGTCCAGGATGATGGTAAATAGTCTCTTGACAAGTTGATAACAATAATGTCAAAACGCTCAAACCACATACCGATATTGATAATCAAGGCAATAATAAATGTCCAGAAGATATTGGTTCTGACTTTTTTGAACCAGAACAAAGCCGGAACAACCAAGTTGCATATAATCAATGCCCAGAATGCCCACCAGTAAGGTCCAACTGCCGCACCAGGAGAAAGATATGTAAAATCTTCGAATCTGGAACCAGAATACCAGCCGATGAAGTATTCAGTAGCATAAGCAACAGTTACCATACCTCCGGTTACAACGATCACGATGTTCATAATCTCAATATGGTACATTGTGATATAATCCTCGAGGTGACAAACCTTTCTTGCTACTAACAATAGCGTCTGAACCATCGCAAATCCTGAGAAAATTGCACCTGCAACGAAATAAGGTGGATAGATTGTTGAGTGCCATCCTTTGATAACCGATGTCGCAAAGTCAAAGGATACCGTGGTATGTACTGAGAATACAAGTGGCGTTGCCAAACCTGCTAACACCAAAGATAATTCTTCAAATCTTTGCCAGTGTTTTGCTTTTCCACCCCATCCGAAAGCCAGAATGGTATAAATCTTTTTGTTGAATGGCGTTTTTGCTCTGTCTCTAATCATTGCAAAATCCGGTATCAATCCCATAAACCAGAATACAACGGATACTGAGAAATATGTGGAAATTGCAAATACGTCCCAAAGAAGCGGAGAGTTGAAGTTAACCCAAAGGGAACCAAACTGGTTTGGCAAAGGGAATACCCAATAACCTACCCAAACTCTACCCATGTGGATAACCGGGAAAATAGCCGCCTGACAAACAGCGAAGATCGTCATCGCTTCAGCAGAACGGTTAACCGACATTCTCCATCTTTGTCTAAATAATAATAGTACCGCGGAGATCAGTGTTCCTGCGTGACCAATACCAACCCACCATACAAAGTTGGTGATATCCCAACCCCAGTTGATAGTTCTGTTTAGTCCCCACGCACCGATTCCGGTTCCAATAGTGTAGGCGATACAACCAAATCCGTAAACAAACAGTATTAAGGCTGCATACAGAGATGCCCACCATAATTTACCTGCGCGTTCTTCGATAGGTCTTGCGATATCCTCAGTAATATCGTGATAAGTCTTGTGACCAATAATTAAAGGTTCCCTTATCGGAGCTTCGTAATGTCCTGACATTTTTTACCTATTTATTATTTAAACTTTCTTTTCTGTTTCTGATTTTTGTATGGTAGAATACATTTGGTTTTGTACCAATTTCTTCTAACAAAACATATTTTCTGTTGCTGCTGAACAAGCTGCGAACTTCCGAGTTGATGTCATTCATATCTCCGAACTTCAGAGCACCAGTAGAACAAGCATTGGCACAAGCTGTCTGGAACTCTCCATCCTGAACTTTTCTGCCATCTTTTTTAGCTTCTAGGATAACATTCTGTGTCATTTGGATACACATAGAACATTTTTCCATCACCCCTCTCGTTCTTGTAACAACATCCGGATTCAATACCATTCTTCCAAGATCGTTATTCATATTGAAATCGAACTTTTCATTAAGAGCGTAATTGAACCAGTTAAATCTTCTTACTTTATAAGGACAGTTATTAGCACAATATCTTGTACCGATACATCTGTTATAAGCCATTTGGTTTTGGCCTTGTTTCCCGTGAGAAGTAGCAGCTACGGGACAAACTGTTTCACAAGGTGCGTGGTTACAGTGCTGGCACATTACCGGTTGGAAAATAACATCCGGATTTTCAGCAGCATTTTCCAATGCTCCTTTGATTCCTAGAAGTTCACTTCCGTATAACTCAGGAACAGCCATACCTTCTTTCAATCCTTCATAAACTTCAACTTTCTGTTCAGTAGAATAATAACGGTCAATTCTTAACCAGTACATATCCCTTGACATTCTAACTTCATCTTTTCCAACAACAGGAACGTTGTTCTCCGCCTGACAAGCAATAACACAAGCACCACAACCAGTACATGAATTAAGATCTACAGATAGATTGAAATGTGGACCGTCAGTATCATCAAAGGCATCCCAAAGGTCAATCTTACCGATTGGTAGCTCGCCACTAATGGTGTGCATTGCCAAAGGTTTGTTCCATTCGTCAACAGGTTTGTTGATGAAATCTTCTAAAGAAACTTCTTTAGCGATCTCATAACGACCCATCAGTGTATTTTGAAGCTGCATTCCTGCAAACTCGTGTCCATCACCTGATTTTTCAATCTTAACGTTGCTCAGAACTGTGTTATACCCGTCAAAAAAAGGATAAGCATTCACACCTGTTTCAGCAACTTTACCGGAATCTATCTTACCATAACCAAGCGCTAGTCCAAGAGAGCCATCTGCCTGACCTGGCTGGATAAATACCGGAACATCTTTTAAAGTAACACCATTAACTGTAACATTAACTGTATCTCCGTCCAGCTGCATCCTTGCATTGAGACTGTTTTCCAATCCTAAACTTTCTGCATCTTTTGGCGAAATCGTTAGATAATTATCCCATGATAATCTTGAGATCGGATCCGGAAGCTCCATCAACCAAGGGTTGTTAGACTGCGTTCCATCTCCAATAGAAGGTTTTGTATAAAGCTGAAGCTCTAATTGTGCCGGCTTGAATGCTGACAACTCGGCAACAGCCTGAGCAGCGTTTCCTCCAGAATAAGCTAATCCTGTCGAAAGTCCGCCAGCCGCGAATCCGTTGTATAGATTCTTGTTGAATGACAATCCTCCATTAAGCGTTAAAGCGTTAGCTTTTAGATAATTATAATAATTATTAGCAGGGTTATCTTTTCCATTGATCCACACTAGAAGTGATTCTTCTATCTGTCTAGACTTATAAATCTTTTGGATTGTAGGCTGCATTAAAGAATACGCACCTGTTTCTGGTGTGATATCACCCCAGGATTCTAACCAGTGTGTGAAAGGAATAACCGCTTTAGAAGCTTTATATAATTCGTTTTTCTTATCTGTTATTGCAACAGAGTAAGGTACTTTTTCAATAGCAGATTTTAAAGACTGACCTTTTGCGTGAGAATAGATCGGGTTGATATTGTTTGTAATCAAAACGCCAACCTGTCCACCATTCAGCCAAGACAAAAACTCGTTGAATCTTGCGTTGTCATATTCTTTAAGGAAATTAGCTTTACCAGTAAAAGCTTTAGAACCTAACTTTTGATTAATCAAATGAGCTAAAACATAAGCCGCTTTCGATCCATCTGCAAAAACAACGGCATTGCTACCTTTTGCCTGAAGTTCTTTTACAATTTCTGATGCTATTTTATCAGATGTTCCACCATTCAGCCCGTTATAAACTTCTACCAAAGTTTTGAAAACAGCACTTGGCTTAAGTCTGTATCTTGAATCTGAGTTTGCACCCGTCAAGCTCATATTGGACTCAACCTGGATATGCCTCAACATATTTTCTCCCGGCTTTCTTGCAGCAGCATAGGATACTTCTAAGCTAGATGCGTTGTAATCTCCGAGGAAATCTGCATTAAATGAAACAACCAACTGGGAAGTGCTCAGGTCATAAACAGGTAATGCTCTCTGTCCGAATACTTCCTGCGCGGCATCCAAAGCAGCAGCGTAAGGAAACGCATCATAAGTTACTAATTCAGCTGAAGGATATTTTGCCTTGAAATCGCCGAATAATTTTTTAAAAGTAGGACTTGGAAAAGAGTGTGATAACACAACTATCTTTTTTCCTCCGTTCTGAGATTCTGCAAGACCTTTCAGAATAAAATCATCAAGTTTATTGAAATCCTCTTGTTCCTCACCATTCAAAGCAGGTTTTTTAACCTTATCATTATCATAAAGTGAAAGAACACTTGCCTGAGCTCTTGCATTGGTTTTACCAAGATTTCCGGCTCCAGGATTAGCATCGATTCTGATAGGGCGACCTTCTCTTGTTTTTACCAAAACACTGGCAAAGTCGAAACCATCAAAATAGGAAGATGCATAAAAATTAGGAATTCCCGGAATGATGTCGTGTGGTTTTACCACATAAGGGATCGTTTTGATAACCGGAGCTTCACAAGCTGCAAGCGTTACCGCAGCTGTAGAGAAACCTAACAGTTTCAGGAAATCTCTTCTGGATGTTCCGTTATTGTTATCAGACTCTCCCAAGAATTCATCAACCGGAATTTCGTTCTGAAATTCTTTCTGAGCCAACTTTCCGTTCAAAGTCGGATCTTTTAGTTCGTGAATACTTCTGAATTGTATTTTATTTGAAGCCATTTATACTTCTAATTTTTGTTATTAATAATGACATTTACCACACTCAAGACCTCCAATTGCATCCACAGTGACCTTGCTTCCTTCACCATATTGTTTTTTCAACTTATCATGCAGATTTTTGAAGTATTCTTTATTGTATCCATTGTTCATATCTACTTCTGTAGTTCTGTGACATTCGATACACCATCCCATAGTGAAATTGTTTGCCATTTGTACTACATTCATTGTATCAATTTTGCCGTGACAAGCCTTACAAACCACATCAATTTTGTTAGCAGGATCTTTCTGCTTCGCATTGAAAGAGCTTATGATAGCCTGCTCACCTGCAACGACGTGCTGTGCGTGGTTGAAGTAAACAAAATCTGGCATATTGTGTATTCTTGTCCATTCGATAGGTGTAGTTTTACCCGTGTAAGCCATTTTGGTTTCATCCCAGCCAGCAGCTGCATAAATCTTTTTGATCTCACCTGTGTAGAACTCTCTGTCTTTTCCTGGCTCAAGGTATTTTCCTTTGTATTCTGAAATAGCTCTGTGACAGTTCATACAAACATTAACAGAAGGAATTTCGGAAACTTTACCATATTTTGCACTGGAGTGACAAAGCTGACAGTCGATTTTATTTTCACCTGCGTGGATTTTGTGCGAGAAATAAATCGGCTGTTCCGGAGCGTAGCCCTTATAAACGCCAATCCACATCAGCCAGTTCCATACACCGTAAGCTGCAAACAACGCCAGTAAAGCGACTAAGCCCTTACCTACATAACTGTATTTTTCATACAAAGTAGAGAAAGATGCAATTCTTGTAGAGTTAAGTTCGGAAAGTTCCGGAGATTGCTGGATCTTTACCAACTGACGGATTTTCAAAAGAAGCCATAATAACAATCCTGCAATTGCTATTAATGCCGCAACCATAATCTTAGAATTCAGCTGTTGTGCTTTTTGAGCTTCTACAGTTGCAAGATCATTAGTTACCGCAGCACCTTCAGCTTTATCAGCAGCCGGTTCTTCAGCCGGAGGATTGGTAGTGTAAGCTAAGATATCATCAATATCCTGATCTGAAAGACTAGGAAACTGCAACATCTCAGTTTTGTTAAACTTTTCAAAAACCTCGTTGGCATATTTATCACCAGATGCTCTTAAAGCTTTATTGTCTTTAATCCATTTGTGAAGCCAATCTGTGTCAAGATTCTGATCTTTTTTTAATCTGTCCACTACACCGCCAAGTGCCGGTCCAATAACTTGTTTATCCAATGCGTGACAAGCTGTACAGTTTGTCTTGAACAAATCCTGTCCTTTCTTTGGATCGCCTTGTGCATAAACAGAAGCGCCGGTTGACAACAATAAACTAATTGCTATCAGACCCTTTTTGTAATGCTTTCTCCAACTAATCATTTATATAATCTTGGGTTAGTAAATTTGTATTGAGTTTACATTCAATTCCGCAAAAATAGTACTTTAACAAAAATTAAGAAGACCTATTTGTATGGATTTTCTCATTTCTATTTAATTTGTAACTATTCTAAATAAGAGGATTTGTGTTTCGTTCAATTTATTTTAAATTTGCTGAAAAATATTTTAAATGAACAATCTTCTTAGGCTAATCATAGTGTCATCATTATTCTGTTTTTACAAAATTGATGCTCAGTACGTTGTGAAAAAAGACACGCTTTCCGGAACAGAGCTTTCCATATCTCTGGATGAAAGAATCAACAATGCACTGGAAAAAATCGAAGGCAACTGCAACAGAATTTCAGACGCACCTGTTAAAACACCTCCAAAAATTTTAGTACCTAGCAGAGAACTTACCAATGCTGAAGTCTGCAGAAAAAACCCGAAGATTATGGGATTCAAAATTCAGGTAGTTACAGTAAAAAGTAATGAAGAAGCCAGAAAAATTGCAACCGAATTCAGGAATAGCTTCCGAAATCTGAAAGTAGAAACGGATGCTTCACTGAGACCCAATTATAAAATCCTTGCAGGAAGCTACTTTTCAAAACAAAGTGCAGCGGATGATCTCAGAAATGTAAAGCGTGTATATCCAAGCGCTTTGGTTGTACCTTATGCTATATTTTGTGTTGAAGCTAAGTAAATGAAAAATAAAAGTCTAGACTTAAAAACCTAGAATCTACTGATAATTTTATTGAATTGTTTTTTTAATTTTTTAAAATCCACTTCAATAGTTGATAAAAAAATTCCGCACTTCCGCGGAATTTTTTTATTTATAATAAGTTTCTAAAAACTGGTAAAACTCACCAAGCCTGTAAAAATTATTGAATCCGAGGTAAACTGTCATTAGCATAAGTAATCCGTACAAAACGCTCAAAGAAATGGTTTTGTCCCGATAAATGTAAAACAACCAGCCGAGCAGAAGCGGATAAACAAAAACAAAGTGCCCGCCGTAAATATAAGACGTATGCAGCCCGAATTTCAGCACACAATGGATT
>JAEXJU010000361.1 GCA_023448955.1 Bacteroidota bacterium | reverse complement strand
TTTTTCTTTACACTAATAAAGACAATTGAGAATGCAAAAAAGCAACTCTCTTTGAAAGAAAGTTGCTTTCTTTAGAAATTTAAGTTCATTGATGTTGATTGAAGATAGTTGATATTTCAATGGTATTAAAATGGAGATAGTTGCTCTATTAATAATGAAGCATCATAATTAGTTTTCTGGTCGTATTCAAGTTGCGTGGCGTACTTTTGATAGGAATTTTATTTTCAAAGTCGGCTTGTCTTATTTGAGTTTCAAAAAAATAACAAAAAAAATCTGATAAGCTAATTGTCAGCTACATCTTTGAGTTGCAATTCAGAAAAAATCACAGCATGATCACTTAAACTTTCAAATTCGTTCCAAGAGTGTTCTATATATTTAATAGTCAGATTGGTAAAAATTCTATCAATTCTTGTTTTTTGAGACGGGTTGGTTGTGGATTCTCCTTTTTTAATTGCATTTCCATCAAGCCAAGCATCATATTGATTAGCAAGTATTTTTAGATGTGTGAAATCATACTGAGGAAAATTTACACCCTTAGAATCTGTATCACAATTTATATCCCCAGCTACGATAAAATTCGTTCTTTTTTTTACTTGTGAATCAATCCAATCAATCATTCTAGTAAAGATTTCAGGGCAAAAATTAGAACCAAAACTAGCAGGATATATTCCAAGAACACTTAAGAACATATCATTTTTCAGGACAAAATCAACTTGCACCCCACGATGAATAAACCATTTTGCACTATAGTCTTCAAAAGAACAATCATCCTTGAGAGTATCTATTTTAATCCCTACTACACTTCCCAATGTTTTTTCTCTGCTAGCTGGTAATCCAAAGATTTTATACTCTGGCAAATCAAACTCTTCAACTTCACAATCTTGTGAAACTTCAGTTATGAAAAAGAGTGTTGGGTCTTTAGAAGCAATCTTTTCTTTTATACTCAAGTTATGTTTCTTCCTTTGATCAGCAATACGATAATAATTATTCATAGCATTTATTGCTAAAACAGTCACTTCCACAGATATTCACCCTTTCTAAAAAAGTACTTCAGAGTTATTTAAGTTTTCAGATATCCCCCCATGGTTCCTAATTCTCATTTGTTTTCTTTCTTTTTAACCTGATCGTCTGACTTAGTTACTTAATCTTTAGTAGAAGCTATTAGCTATCCATTTTATTAGCCAAGCATTATTTTTCTTGTAATTTCATTCAGAAAATTTTGTTGCGGAGCATTAGTTTGAGACACTTTCTTTCCCTCTAACATTTTAATAAAATCTTTATCCATAATTGGAATAATCAAACTTCTCATATCTGTATAAAAATCTTGACAACGTTTTATTATAGCCTCTTCATTTTCAGTTTTTCTAAATACCAAGAAACCAAATTGTCCATTGTTTACAGAAAAACGTCCATTTAATTGATCAAATTCTGGATTTAATACTTCGCCTGTATAGTTTTTGCATTCAATAAATACATATGAACAAGGAATTTTTTTATTATTCGACAATGTATAAAAGAACCCCTCTTTGGATGCATTATCGTATGTGATATCAATTCTTTTTCTACCATCGTGAAGAGGCTGCTCCTTTACTGGATTAATTAAGTCTGGATAAAACAGAAATGTCATTGTACCAATAATGAGGTTATGATAATCGTTGGCATCTTTTTTCCCAGAAGGTATAGTTTTAAATTTGCTAATTAAGCTATCAATTAATCCAATGTAAACTTCATCATAATGATTTTCGATTAGTTCAGAATCATCGATTGATTTAACCTTATCTTTTGCTTGAACTTTAAAGTGGTCATATATTTCTGGGTGCTCCTTAGTAAACTTTTGCAAAAAAACTTTTTTATCAAATCCATACTCCTCTTTTAAATCTTTTTTTGTAACGTATTTTTCTCCATTTTTTCTTTCCTTGACTAGACTTGAACCAATTCTTAGTTCTCTTTCTTTCAGGTAAAAGTAAACAGGGTTATTAGCATACACGTTATAATCATAGAAATAGTTCTCAATTTTACATACTATTGCTTTGGGAACCAAAATTACAGGCTTCCCCTCAATTACTAACATATCTTCATAACTATTATTCCAAGAGTGTAATTCCGTGTCCCAATAAATTCCAGACGGAGCATTGGTTAACGATATACCATGTAAGTACATTTGGTCTTTTGTATATTCAATTAAATGTTTTCTAATAACATTAATCGTCAAATCAGATAGTTTATCATGACCAATATTTGGGACAAATATTTTTATATCACTTGACGTATTGATTACACCGTCTTCTACTGCTTTACTTTCCATAATATAATTGAAAAGTTTGCTAGATTCATCTTTTCCTAATCCTTTACCATGTGTCCCCGATTTGGACAGTCCAAAACAAACTTCTTCAGGTTCATTAAATCTAAAATATTCTTTTGCCTTATTTTCTTCTCCTTTTTCCAAAAGATTCAAAACAAATTGAAAATAATTTTCCAATGTTCTATGAGCCTTTTTTGACCACTTGTCTTCTCTTATCGATAAAAAGTACGGATCTAAAAATAAAGCTGTGTCATTATCCAAATCAATATCTACAAAATCCAATTCACTCTGATTACGTTCTAATTTCAATTTTTCACTTATCTTCAAAGATACCAACTCCATTTTAATTATCTAAACTTACTAGTTCTGTAGTTGATCAAAATAATAATTATTTACTTTATAATTTCTATTATGAAAGCTTGATTATCTCATTTACACATATGTGCTAACTTTTTTCAACCAATCCCCACTAACAAAATACGGATTATCTTTATCGTTTTCTTTTTCAATTAAGATCACATCATCATGAGTTGCTGCTACAAAAAAAGATTCTCCTTTGGAATATTTAAGCCCACCATCGCCAACTCCGGTCTCTGTAAAAATGAAAGTTGTCAAACTGGCTTCTTCTATTTTTGATGCACTCTTTTTTTTAACCAATTTAACTACTTTCTTCCCCCCTGCTTCTACAGTTCTAATT
>JAEXJU010000349.1 GCA_023448955.1 Bacteroidota bacterium | reverse complement strand
TTATCAAGCTGGTCAAAATGATTATTGCACCGGTTATTTTCCTCACTGTTTCCACAGGAATTGCCGGAATGAGCGACCTCAAAAAAGTGGGTCGAGTTGCAGGAAAAGCTTTCATTTACTTTTTTACATTTTCAACATTAGCATTGATTATCGGGATGCTAGTGAGTCATCTCGTGCAGCCCGGAAAAGGTCTAAATATCGATCCAAAAACACTGAATGCTGCCGAAATCGAGAAATATGTAAAAGCGGCGCACGACAATTCTTTGGTCAGTTTTATTTTCAATATTATTCCTGAGACCCTGTTTAGTCCATTAACTGGTGATAATATTCTTCAGGTACTTCTGGTAGCGATTTTATTTGGTGTTGCTTTGGCACTCACTTCAGAGAAAAGTTTTCCCATTTACGATTTTCTTCAGACATTAACTATTCCTATTTTCAAAGTTGTAGAAATTTTGATGAAGCTTGCACCAATTGGAGCGTTCGGCGCAATGGCTTTCACAGTTGGAAAATATGGACTGGAATCGCTCAGAAATCTGGCAATGCTTGTCGGTACATTTTACATCACATCAGCATTGTTTATTATTCTTATTTTAGGAAGTGTGGCTTGGTATAATGGCTTCAATATTTTCAAATTTCTGAAGTATATCAAAGAAGAAATTTTTTTGGTTTTAGGTACCAGTTCATCCGAGCCGGCACTTCCCGGACTGATGAAAAAGATGGAAAATGCTGGCTGCGAAAGAGGCGTTGTCGGTTTGGTGGTTCCGACAGGCTATTCCTTCAATCTCGACGGCACTAATATTTATATGACTTTGGCGGCATTGTTCATTGCTCAGGCCTGTAATATCGATTTGACTCTGGAACATCAGCTCGGTTTGCTTTTGGTGGCGATGCTCAGTTCCAAAGGAGCGGCTGGTGTTTCCGGTGCAGGGTTTATAACATTGGCAGCAACTTTGGCCGTAGTTCCAGAAGTTCCGATTGCTGGGATGACTTTGATTCTTGGGATTGATAAATTTATGTCGGAATGTCGGGCGCTTACCAATGTCATCGGAAATGCGGTTGCAACAGTTGTCGTTTCCAATTGGGAAAATAAATTGGACAAAAATCGTTTGAAACAAGTTTTGAACTAAATTAGCAATAATTTGGTTTTGGGCAGCTTTTTCCGCCTTCCGCTCCCAATCTTTTTTGCAGAAGATTTCAGATTAATTAGAACTTGAAGTGCAAGCAAAAAAGGATTTCCGCTCAAGTCGGGCTGCGAGTGATTCGACTTAAATAATGACATTGGAAACGGAAGCGTTAAGAAATATTGAAAAAATTACGTTAAGAAAAATCTACTGTTTGAAGCTGTCGCTGGAAAAGCATTGGCAGCGAGTTTAGATTTTTTAGTAATTTATTCAATATTTTAGCTGAGTTTCCACAGTCTTGAATTTTTGGTTCTTTTGTTTCAAGACAATAGAACATAACATAATTAATAAACTTAAAATGCTATACCTTATCCCAGCTTATCTTTCCGAGAATTCCCCAGTTGATTATTTTGCACCAACAATCAAAGATATTATAATGAATGTGGATCATTATTTTGTGGAAAACGAAAAAACAGCCAGAAAAGTCATCAAATTTTTTGCGCCGGAAAAAAAACAACCCGACCTGAAATTATTCCTGCTGGATAAATATTCCGAAACTGCCGACTTAAGAGAAGCTCAGAAACTCATGAAACAAGGTGTAGATTTTGGCTTGTTGTCAGAAGCTGGTTTGCCTTGCATCGGTGATCCGGGAAATATTATGGTGGGCTGGTCTCACAAAAATAATATCAAAGTGATTCCTGTAAACGGACCAAGTTCTTTTGTTCTTGCTTTGATTGCGAGTGGATTCAACGGACAACAATTTTCTTTCAATGGTTATTTAGCGATAGAGAAAGATAAAAAGAAAAAGGAAATTCAGCATCTTGAAAACCTGGTGGAGAAAACCGGATTTACTCAGATTTTTATGGAAACACCTTACAGAAATAATCCATTATTCGAAGATCTGACCAAGTTCCTCAATCCGAATACCAAACTCTGTATAGCAGCTAATATTAATGATCCGGAAACAGAATTTATCCAAACTAAAACAATTGGCGATTGGAAAAAAAACAAGCCAGAACTTCATAAAATTCCCGCAGTTTTCCTTATCGGAAAATAATTTTTTGTAAAAAATGAGAAATTTATCTAACTTCTGACCTCTAACTTCTAACCACTATAATATGAATCATACTTATCCTTTCTATCTTAAGCTGTCCAGTATTCTTATCAGTATTGTTATTCTGGGTTTTCTGGCGATCATCGGTCAACAGATTTTGATTCCGATGGTTCTTGGACTGCTTATTGCGATTTTGTTGATGCCACTTTGCCGTTTTATGGAAAATAAATTAAAATTTCCTCGTGGTTTGTCTTCTATTTTAGCGAGTTTCTTTGCTTTAGCAGTCATTGGAGCAATTATTTACCTCATGTCGATTGAGGTGGCCAAACTCGCCAATGACTGGCCGCAATTTCAGAAACAGTTTATTCAGCTTACGGATAACTTGCAGAGTTGGATCTCAAAAACTTTTGGAGTGAGAAGACACGATCAGCTGACATATCTGAATGACACGCTGAAAAAATCAATCAGTACAGGAACGGCTATTCTTGAGAAAACGCTGACCTCGGTTGGTTATGTTCTGATGCTGACAGGTTTTACCTTTCTGTTCACCTTGTTTTTCTTACTGTACAGAACACATTTGCTTAAATTTTTAGTGGCCAGTTTTACAGAGACACATCATAAAACAGTGTTCGAGATTGTGGAGAATATTCAGTTTATGGTTAAGAAATATCTGGTTGGGTTGTTTCTGCAAATGATTATTGTAACGATTCTTTCTTTCATTGCCTACACGATAATCGGTGTGAAATATAATTTTATGCTGGCTATCCTGACGGGAATTTTGAATATTTTGCCGTACATCGGGATTTTTACAGCGTTATTGATTGGTGCTTTGATTACATTTGCAACTTCCGGAATCAGTCACGTTTTGTTTATTGTGATTGCGATTGTTGTGATTCACGCGATTGACGGCAACATCATTATGCCTAGAGTTGTAGGCTCTAAAGTGAAAATCAATTCGCTGATTGTGATTATCGGTTTGGTGATTGGCGAGATGCTTTGGGGCATTGCGGGAATGTTTCTTACAATTCCTGTTTTGGCGATTATGAAAATTATTTTTGATAGAGTAGAAGGTTTGCAATCCTGGGGTTTCCTGATGGGTGAAGATGATGAAGTTCCGGTTTTCAAAACGATTTTTGATAAGTATTTTCTGGTAAAAAAATCTAAAGTAGAAACTATTATTACTGATTCTGAAAACGAAATCCAGGAATAAATAGTTTCCGAATTACAGCAGCCCGGCTTGAACGGAGCTCTTTTTCTGTCATTGCGAGTGTGGATGGAGTTCTACAGATTGCCTCACTCTGTACGCAATGACAGAAAAAAGCGAGAGTGGAAGACGGATTAAGCTGCCCAAAATATTAATAATATAGAAGTATGAAAAAATTAAGTTTTCTGTTTATTATTTTGTCTTTATTTACATATGCGCAGACAGATAAAGAGAATATTGATGCTGTAAAAAAGTTCCAGAAAGAACTGAATGAGGAATATCTTAACCGTAAAGAAACGCCATTGCGAGGTGATAATTTTAAGAATTTTAAGGCGCATCCATTTTTTCCTATCAACTTAAAATATCGTGTGGTTGCGAAATTTAGAAAGGTTGAAAATCCTGTTCCGTTTGATTTGCCCACTTCTGCTGGTCAGTTTCAGAAGTATCGGGAATATGGTGTTGCAACATTCGAAATGGATGGGAACTTTTACAATCTGACCATTTATCAAAACCTGAGACTGATAGAAATGGAAAAATATAAGAATCATCTTTTTCTTCCGTTTCGGGATGAGACCAATGGCAAGGAAACCTATGGTGGCGGAAAATATATGGATCTGGAAATCCCGGACGGTAATGAAATTGTCCTGGATTTTAACAAGTCTTATCAGCCTTTTTGTGCTTATAATGCTTACGATTATAACTGCCCAATTGTTCCTGAGGTTAATAAATTACCCATCAAAATAGAAGCTGGAGTGATGTATGAGGATGTTTATCATCATTAACTTTAACTTCTATTAACATCACTTTTGCACAATCCTTGAAATTATCTGTTTAAATTTAAAAATTATGACGGATAAAAAATTAGCCGGACTATGGATAGACGGCAGAAAAGCAATTGTAGTGACAAATCACGATGGTCAGGAAGTTTCGGAATTTGCTGTAAGAGAAACTGTAAAAGCAGATGTGCAGCACGGAAATTCCAGTGAAAATGCTGCCAATAATGCGGAACAAACCAACAAAGCCAAATTTTATAAAGAAATTGAAAAGCTGATAACCAACAGTACGGATCTTTATGTGACAGGTCCTGGAACTTCTCAGGAGGAATTAAGAAATCATCTTCTGGAAACGCCACAGTATAAAAACCTCCATATCAAACTGGGAACAGATTCCCAACTGAGCGAAGATCAGGTTTTGGAAGAAGTGAAAAACCATTTTCACGCATAAAACGAAAGCGCAGATTATTCTGCGCTTTTATTATATTCTCTCTAATTCATCTGGATTAATGGTAGTTTTAAACGTTCCATAATTCACAATGACTTTATTTTTAGATATTGTCTCGATGGTTCCAACGCTGGCGCTTCCTTTGATCCGAACACGCTGACCCGTTTTCATCCAGACTGCACGTTCAGCTTTGCGTTTTTCTTCCATTTTTTCGTTTGTTTCCGCAATTTTTTCCTGAATGTCCACTTTTTTCAGTTGCTGGGTTATTTTTCTTTTTACAACCTGCAGCCGTTTGCTTTCATCCTTGTCGGTTCCAAGTTTTCGAAATTTTTCCTGCTCCAAGATTTTCACGAAATCTTTTACCACATCTTTTCGGGATTTTCCATTAACGTAACTGTCGATAAAGGCTTCTATCTTGTTTCCGAATTGCAGTTTTCTGTGCTCTTCTTCGTACAATTTCTGAAAATTGAATAACTTTTGCTGGAGTTGCTCATTCAGTTTCTGGAGATTGTCGCGTTTGTCTTCCACAGATTCTTTGGTTTCGGCAAGATTAGATTTCAGTTTTTCTACCTCATATTTTTCCTGCTGAAGTTTTACAATCGTCTTGTCTAGATTTACAATATCGTGTTCTACTTTTTTCCTAGCGTTTTTTATTATGAATCTTGGGATTTTATTTTTCTCGGCTACCTCGAAAGTAAAAGAACTTCCGGCTTGTCCTATTTCCAATTTATAAAGTGGTTCCAGAGAATGTTCATCAAAAAGCATTGCGGCGTTAGTCGCTGAGGGAAGCTGTTCCACAACCAGTTTTATGTTCGTGTAATGTGTTGTGATGATGCCGAAACTTTTCTTGTCATAGAAAAATTCCATAAAACTTTCTGCCAATGCGCCGCCCAATTCTGGGTCGGAACCAGTCCCGAATTCGTCTATCAGAAGTAATGTTTTATTATCTGCTTCGCGTATCATTCCGGACATTTTTTTCAGTCGGGAAGAATAGGTAGATAAATGATTTTCTATGGATTGATTGTCGCCAATATCCGTCATTATTCTTTCGAAGAAAAACATCTCGGATCTTGGATGAACCGGAACCAGAATGCCGCTTTGGATCATCAGTTGAAGTAATCCAACGGTCTTCAGTGTGATGGATTTTCCACCAGCATTGGGTCCAGAAATACAAATAATTCTGTTATGCTCGGTTAAGGTTAATGACTGAGAAAAAATCGCTTTGTTTTCGTTTTTATTACGGATGTAAAGCAGCGGGTGAAAAGCATCTTTCAGACGCAAGGTCTGATGTCTGTTGATTTTTGGTAAAATTCCGTTTACTTTTTCAGCAAATTTTGCTTTGGCCCTTATCAAATCCAAATCAAAAATATAAGTCTGATAATCCGAAAGTTGTGGTTGGAATTCTGCCAATTCCGCAGTCAGTTTTCGAAGGATTTTATCTATTTCTTTTTTTTCTTCTTCTTGATTTTCTTTAAGTTTGAAGTAGTGTTTAACTACACTTTCCGGCTGTATATAGGTAATAGAACCCGTTTTGGAAATTCCCAAAACACGCCCGTTTACTCTTTTTTTGAATCCGGATTTCACGGCCAAAACGCGTTGGTCATCTACAATAGTTTCCCGGATATCTTCCAAAAATTCTGAATAGGTAGACAATGACCGGTTAAAATTCTGATCAATAGCTTTTCTGGCGTGTTGGATTTCTGTTCGTAAAGTTTTCAGAATGGTAGAAGCTTCGCTTTTGACTTCGCCAAATCTATTGAATACTTTATCAACTTTATCAATGATTTCTTTACGGAATTCCAAATCTTTGATTTCTTCCAATAACGTCGGAAACGCTTCCGAAAGCTGAGGGAAGAATTTTTGTAATTTCCCGATTTGCTCGGTAATCGTCTTTATTTTGATAAATGATTGATTCTCTAAGCGGTAATTTTCTATCCGCATCAGTTTCAGTTCTTCTTCGATGTCTTCGTACTCATCAAAAGGAATAGCGTTAGAACTTTCTAGGCTGGTGAGGAATTCTGAGGTTTTTTTCAGGGAAATTTCGGCTTCATCTATTTCCATAGGACGAAGCTCCATTATTTTTTCTGCCGTTTTCGGCGAGTATGCAAACGGTGCTATTTCCGAAAGCAGTTCCGGAAACTCTAATTCATTAAGGTCGGTTTGATTGATATTCACAATACAAATTTACGAATTTGAAAATTGTAGGAAATATGGTTATAAATATTAATCAATTGTCAATATTAATTATGATCTGTAATAAAAAAGCATTTTTAGGTCATCAAATCCTGTCTTTGCGTTTTTTTTGAGTATTTATTGAGATGCTTTTGCGACATATTAAGTGGTATTGCTGCAAAATTGTAGTGTGTTGTGGTTTACTTTTGCGTCCTTAATAACACAACTAATGGATAATAATTCTTCTCATCAAACTTTTCTTTTTCTTTTACTTTATCTCAATCTTAGTTTGTAAGGCAAACTGTTTTGCTATTACATGTTCTGAAAAATAATCTTTTATTAACTTATTTTATTGATGAAAATATTTATAATTATTAAATAAATTATCAATTATTTAATTAATTGTAGTATTATAATATATTAATCATATTTTTGTCATATTTATAATTCATGAAACTTAATTTATTTATAATCATATCAGTCTTGAATTTCACATTTGTTTTTTCACAGGTGAAAATGACTGAAAAAAAGATTGATAGTATTCAAAAAGCTATTACAAACGACAAACTTTTTAATGAGGAAGGACTTGCCAAAGCTTCACAACTTTATTATCAGGCGAAAGAAATAAACTATATACAAGGACAGATTAAAGCGCTTTATAGAATGGCTGAGCTGGAAAGTGGATTGCTTTACTTTTCGCAAGCTATAGATCACATCAACATTTTGAAGCCAATGGCACTTGATGTTGATGATTATAAAATGTTTATTGATGCGCTTTGTCTGGAATCCAAGAATTTCTTTAATGAGAAAAATTATAAACAATCGATTTTAATCCTTAATCAGGCAAAGACTTATTTACCCAAAATAACCGATTTGGAAAGTAGAAGGAATGCAAAGATTGTCATTGATATTTATAAATGGTGGGCTGTAGAAAGTTATAAGTATCCCAAAGATTCTTATAAAGATTCTTTAGTAACTATAGCCAAAAATGTTTGTTCAGAATCTTTTTATATAAAAGATAAAAAGCTAAAAGCTAATCGGCTGCTTTTTTCATCGGCGTGGGCTGCTGCTACTGGTGTAGAACTTGATCGTTTATCTGATGCAGAAAAATATCTCAAAATTGGTGAAAAATAGCTCAAAGTTATGGGCGAATTGAAATACGCCACTGCAGATTATTATGAAGCTAAAGGTTATTTTTATTATAAAAGTAAGTCAGCAAACAAAAGTTATCTGGATAGTGCGCTTGTAAATTATAATAAATCTCTTGAAATCTGTAAAGCACTCGGGTATAATTTCAGATTAAAAATGCTTTATCCTAAGCTGGCTTCTGTGTATGGAGATAAAAATGATTTAAAGAAAAAATTGTACTTTTTGGATAAGGATATTAAACTTAAAGATAGTTTAGATTTACTTACAACCCAAAATATTAATGATTTTAAACAGAAAGTATATTCACCTAAACAACCATCTAGTGACTCTGAAAGTTTTGGTAAAACTTGGATTTATATTTTTGTAATTCTGGTTATTGTAATTCTTGTGATTGTTTATCTTTCTGTAAATAAAACTAGATTAGAACCCAAAATAAAGAAAATCACGCCATATATTCCTTACGAAAAGATAGAAGATCCTGTATCAATGGCAAAACTTCTAAAGCTGGTTGAAAAAAATGATAATTCATTTTATTTAGAGTTTTTGGAGAGCTTTCCGGATTTCAGTTCTAAGCTTTTAAAAATCAATCCAACTCTTAAATCTTCTGATATAGAATTTTGTGCTTACATAAGACTTAATCTGGACACGAAACAAATTGCGACCTATAAAATTATGTCAGTCAGAGCCGTTGAGAGTAAAAAATATAGAATGCGAAAAAAATTAAATATACCGGCTGAGGTTAATATGTATGTTTGGATGTCAAATGTATAATTATGATAAAGTACTGATAATCAGATATTTTTTATTAATTGAGTATGTTTTGAGTATTTATAGCGAAGTATCGTTGGTTTGTATTTGCTGGATGAAATGATATTGTTTAATAGTTTTGTGAGCTGAAAATTTCCAAAAAGTTCTATTAATATAGATTTGGTAATTTTTAGCTAAAACACAAATGCTGAAATATCTTTTCAAATCAACCCGAAACATTAAAGGCACTTTTTATAAAGTGGCTTTAATGTTATTTTTTATTTATCCAGGGTTCTTCTCTTTCGGAAAGAGTTATGATGATGAGGAAAAAATTGAAAATGATAACACATCTATAATTTTCGTTTCAGATGAAGCCATGATTTATGATAATGGCGCTATTTATTATGGTGATGTAAAAAAACAAAAAGATTACGTACAACAAGAAATTATCATTTTCGGAGACGCAATCATTTATGACAATAATTCGAATGATAGTATTAAAATTCCTAAATTAAATAATCAAAAAAGAACTTTAGCTCTAAAAAATGGTATTGACAAAACTAAAAAGATAAAAGTTAATAAAACAGCATACTGTAAAAAATCGATTAAGAATCAATTATACTGTCCCTTAAATGGTTCATCTGTATTGTCAGGAAGTATTAATAATACTTTAAATTTTTTGAATCCTGTAAATCCCAAATTTTATTTCGCAGAATCTGAAAAATGTTTTTTTTTAAAGGATGTTATAAATATTACAAAGGAAAAAGTTATAATATATAAAAATCCTTCTACAACTATTTCCTATTTCTCCGGTCAATATTCTGTAAGACCGCCCACTTTTTTTATATAAATTATCGGAATTCTCATATTTACAATAGCAATTTTAGAAGATTTTCTCTTTAATTATTGCATTCGTTAGATGGATGACATTATATAAGATAACAGATATTATCCCTAAAATATATTGCTACAGCTTGGAAATACTTTAGCCAGAAGTTGTAAGAGAATTCTAAACTGTAATTATTACTACAAATGTTAACGGAGATTTTGTATGACAACAGATTTTTTCTGCTGTTATAGGATCTCATATACCTTAATTTGATGAAAAATTTATTTATTCTAATGTGTATAAGCATTTTTATACACAGCTATTCTCAAGTAGCTATAGGAAAAACATCTGTCTCTACTCTTGCAGACAACATAACACCTAATCCAGGAATTTCTCTAGAGTTTGGTCCCGATACTACCGAAAAAAAAGGAATTGTCCTTCCCTGGGTTACTTCGAGTGCTTCAGTAACAGGCGCTGTAGACGGTACTGTTATTTATGATGTAACTGATTATAAAGTAAAATACAAGAAATCAGGAGCTTGGTTTGATCTTTCTGTAGACACAAACGGTACAGCAGATACCACGCTTCAGAACGCAAAAACAGAACTTGCCAATTCAAAAGCAGCTATTGGAGCAAATGGCTCCACAGATAGCACACCTGGTATTTTAGTACTTACTGATACAGACAAGGCTATGATTCTGCCGAAAGTTGCAAGCCCGCATCTGAATATTAAAAATCCTGCTGCAGGAATGTTAGTTTATGATACTACAGCAAGACAGCTAGCGGTTTTCAACGGAACTAACTGGTCTTTCTGGAAACCTTAAAAACTTTTATTGACACTTTATCACACACTGCCTTTTGAATTCCGGGTGTGGAATCTCTTGCCTGAAATTTAAACAAACAGTTATAAAGTATCAGCACAAATGTGTCATTTTGCGATTCGCAGATGTTTTTTTTAAAAATAAGTGTAAAAAATATAATAAGTAAATTACTTAAAATGAACAATATACAAACAACCTTAACAAAAACAATCACCTCATTATTGATGTTATTGTTGATGGCTTTTTCTGTCAATTTGTATGCGCAAATACCCAATGCAGAACAAGCGACTACAGGTTCTGGTCTATACAAGAGCAAAATATTTTGGCTCAATTGGGATCTTAACAAAGATGGTTCTGTAGGAGATAACATCACTAATGGAACCACCAGAACGTGGACTGCGCCTTCTGGCGTAACATATACCGCTACGGTAAGTAATGTTTCGGGAAATCCACGGTCAGCTAATTTTGATGATTACGGAACCACAAATTTTAGATTTGCCTATAATGGCTTTTTATCGGGATCTAAAACCATTTCATTAGATAACGGAAACGACGCAGCTACATCTTCTTTTAGAATTACAGTTTCTGCTACCTATCCTGATGGAACGGTAGTAACAAATAACTCTTTTGTAATTGGAGGCACAGAATCTTTAGCAGGAAATTTTGAAAATTATCAACTTTCTGTACCTACTACCGCTAATCCTTTAAGAATTTTAGAAACTTATATTTACAACAACAATTTTGCAAATGGAAGTGGATTTGGAGGATATAATGTTAATCTTACCATTTCTAATACAGGACACACGGTATATGCCACCAATAATGCTGGTGGTGATGGACGAGGTGATGTAATGATAGCTGCTGAAAAAGCACCATATATAGACGTTTCTATGAAAGGAGGAGGCAGACAACACGTTGCAATTGGTATCATAGAAGAACTAGACTTTGGTGATTTACCAGACACGTATGAACTAAACGCTTCTAATGTTCAGGATAATGCGAGACATACTGTAATTTCTTCATTTAGTGGAGGAGCATTATCCGTAGGAACTTTGAATTTGACAGGAACATCCGCACAAGCTCCTAATTCTAATATCACAACTTTGTTACCACCATCTTTAAGGATAGGTACAACATTAGACACGGAAAGTGTGAAATATACAACTGCTAATGCAACAGGTGATGACACCAACAATACCGATGATGAAGATGGGCTTACAAGTTTTAGTTGGACTACTTGTAATGGACAAATCTATGCGATGAACAGTACAGGAGCATTGGCTTATGCACATATTTGGGTAGATAAAAACAATAATGGAAAATTTGATGCAACAGAATATTTAAGAGTAAATGTTCCCAACGGAACTAATGGTAATTTGATATTTAACTTATCTTCTATTGGTAGTTTTACAAGCTCTTCATCTTATATGGTACGTTTTAGAATATCCTCTTTAGCAACATTAAATCCATATGGATTTGCAAAAGATGGAGAAATAGAAGATCATATGGTAACTATTACTGTCCCAAGTATAACACCTAGTCCTATCACTGCTTCTTGTAAAACAAATTTAGCAGATGTAGTATTTACAGATATGCCTACAACAGCATATACAATTAGCCAAACAGGAACATCAACATCTACTTACAATGGTAGTAGCGCTACTTTTACAATCCAAAATTTGGCTGTAGGAAATTACACTTTTGTAGTTACCAATTCTACAGGATGTAGTAGTATCCATACTGCAAGTATAGTTGCTCCTACTAATTGTTGTGATGGTTCAATCTATACAGATTCTGATGGCGATGGGATTGCAGATACCTGCGATTTAGATGATGATAACGACGGAATTTTAGACACTAATGAATGTGTGGCGTCAAATACTGTTGTAAATTCTAGTTTTGTTGCAGACATAAGCTCTTGGACCGCAGGATCAGGATGGGGATGGGATGCAACTGGAGGAAAAGCTTCTAATTTTAGTAATGGTATAACAAATAGTATTTTATCACAAACATTAACTCATCTGGATAGATTACCTACGGGATTTCTTACTTTATCTATGGAAATAGGGGCTTCGGATTTTAATAATGCATCTGGAAGCACTGCAACTTTAGATATTATGGTAGGAGGTGTTGTATATGCCACCATTACTAATGGTACCGCTAGAAATACAACCAATATTACCGCAAGTTTAGCAAATGGAGTAACTAGTAATTTCGTTACTTTTGGAACATCAAGTGTTGCCGGCCTTACCTTTAGAAATGTAACATTTACTATACCATACACAGGATCTTCTACAGCAGATTTAGCTTTTAAAATGAATGGTGGAAATGATGATTGGTCTGTAGATAATATCGTTATTAATGTTTGTTCAGATTTTGATGGAGATGGCATTCCTAATGGATTAGATTTAGATTCTGATGGAGATGGATGTTCAGATGCTATCGAAGGTGGTGCAACTTTTACAACGGCTAATTTGGTAAATTCATCAATGGCTGGAGGAAACTCTGGAGGAAGCTATACAGGAACTTCTACTTTACCTGTTATTCAAAATCTTGGTAATACAGTTGATTCTAATGGAATCCCTACTTTCACTACACCTCCTACTGGTTACACAAACGGATCTGGTCAATCTATTGATATTTCACAAAATAAAAATTATAATGGTTGCATTCCACTATGTACCACGGGTGATTGTAACTCAAATACATTTATTAATTCCAAATACCCCAACACTGTAGAATATGATAATATTGTATCTACTTATCATTCTACTTTACTTAGAGAGGTGGATGGAAAAGTCTTGGTCTGGGGACAAGGCACAAAAAGCGATGGTGTTGGAAGCAATACAACTCCTGTGGAACTAAACGCAACCAACTACCTAGGACTAACTGGTAAAATTTTAAAATTTACAGGAGGAAGTTCAACAGCAATAGATATTGAAGGAGATCAGCAATTTGCAGTACTTACGGAAGACGGTCTATTTATTTGGGGTGATGCAGGTATGCTAGTTTCTACTGGTATAAAGAATACTAATAATTTTGAAAAAGTAACCATAAATGGACAAACCAATGGCTTACCAACGGGTGTAAATCCTAAAGATGTAAAAATGCTTTTTGGCTCTTACAAAACTTTAGCTATTGTTACTTGCTCTGGTGAATCTTGGGTTCTTTCTGATTTTGGAAATAAAAATGGTGATGGCTCTACAGATTCAAACATCTGGCATAGAGTATATAAATCAGCTGGAGTAACTTTGGATAATGTAGTAGCTTTAAGAGGCACCGCACAAGTTCTAATTGCATTAACTTCAAATGGCGAACTCTATACTTGGGGTACTAATACTTATTCAGGAGGAGTTAATATAGCACAAAATAGAACTTATGCTACTTTAATGACTAATCCAGCAACAGGGAAGACTCCTAAAATGATTGGAATGAACAAAGCTTTAAACACAGAAGCTACTTATTATGTATTAATGACTGATGGTACGCTATATAGTGTAGGAAGCAATACTTATAAACAATTAGGGATAGGAAGTACCCCCACAGCCACAGGTCTTTGGGTTCAAGTACAAAAATCTGCTACAGCAAATGACTTCATGACAGATATTGCTTGGATTAGCCCAAGTGAACACGAAGGTGGAATAAATTCATCAAGCATTAGTGCTTTAACTACCGATGGTAAAATCTATTCTTGGGGTAACAATCATGGGAATATGATTGGTGGTTCTTCTGCCACTTCTTCTTACAACCCTTGGGATTTGTATATGGGTCGTGGGTTAGCAAATACTGATAAAATATTAGCTCTAGAAACTGGCGGTCATACAACGATGATTATTAAAAACTGTACTACAAAATTCGGATATATTGGTCATAGAATAAATGGAAGTATGGCAGATGGAAGTTTGGCTAATCAGGTTGAATCTAATTTTAATTTTACTGACACTTTTAATGTAAATGTTTGCGGTGCCCCAACCGCTCCAAGACTTAATAATCTTAAAAAATGTGCAACAGCTACCGCTAACCTTGCCGATGCATTACCTGCAAATCTTTCAAGTTCAGGTTATACAATAGAATGGTATTTGGCAGACGGTGTAACTTTGGTTACTAATACTTTTGCGGTTGGCTCTGGGACCTATGTTGCTAAATATATTCCAGATCCCTCTCAGCCTCTTTTGTGCAATAATATAACTACAAGTATTAATGTAACAGATTATATATCTACAGATCCAGAGTTTGCAACATGTTTTTCTTACACTTGTCTGCCAGATCCATATGCGGCTCAACAAACCTGGTGGATTCCATCTCTTGCAAGTAAAGTAAGATTAGATTTTCAATCCGGAGCTGCAGTTCTCAATAATCCAGCTACAGGATTTTTAGGACAAGGAGCAGTTGACGGTTTTGAAGGAAATGCAACTGTTACGCATCCAATCACTGGAGCTTTACTTTTTGTTACAGATGGTAATGTGGTTTACAAAGGTGCAACAGGTGCTAAATCTACAGGTACTGTAGGAGGAAACGCAAGTGCTGGTGAAGCGGCAGCAGTAATACCAGATCCACAAGGAGTATTGGGAAGAGATTTTATTATTTTTGGAAACAGTGCTTTTAACACGCCTGGAACGTTAAGGTCAGCTAAATATAATCTTGAGACCAATACACTTTCTGCTGTAACTTCACTTTTGCCTGCCAGTTCTATCAATGAGGCATTAGAGGTGATTCCGCATACTAATGGCACAGATTATTGGATATTAGTAAATACACCTGATCAAAAAGTAAAATCATACTTATATTCCAAAACTAGTGGTTTTAATTCTACTGCTGTATCATCTACTACTGTGAGTGATTTAGCGGGAGTAAATCCTTCGTTCATTGCTTCATATACATTTTTGTCTTGGGATCCTAGAACTCCGAGTAAATTATTAATTGCAAGACATAATAAAGTTGGTTTAGCTAATTTTAATCCGTCAACTGGAGAATTGGGTTCTTGGGATGTAAAAGTTACTGTTACATCTGGTACAGCAGATGAAAAATCTCAAACAGGTTACAGTGCTGCTTTATCTCCTAACGGAAGATACATTTACTATAACGAATATTATCAACCTAGTAATACTGGAATTCTAAAATACTATGACAATCAAACGGGAACTACAACCACCCTTGATGCTATTGATGCTGGTATGAATGGAATGAAAATAGCGCCAGACGGAAGATTATATAAGCTTGGATATGTAGGTGCTACAAGAAGTTTGTTTTATTTAAACGCAAATGCTAATACACCTCCTGCCGTTGCTGGTTCTTTATTACAATTTGCTACTGGTGGCAGACAAGTAGGGCTTCAGTTTCCAAACAATACCTATTGGGCTTGTATAACTTGTCAATCTGGTACTGCTGCACCTGCTTTAGCAAGTACAAGTATTACGTCTAATCCTGCAACTGTAGGAGATTTAATTGCTTTATTGTCAGCTAGCAATCAACCAGCTGGTACGGTGATTACCATTCATTCTGGAACTCCAGCTACAGATGCTAACAAATTGGCAAATTCTACAGCAATAGTTTCTGGCTCTACTTATTATGCCGCTTTTTATGACGGTTTAGCATTATGTTATAGTCCTACAACTGCGGTTAGTGTAAAACCATCTACTCTTACAGATGTTACCTGTTCAAATAATGGAACATTTGAAAACTCAACAGATGATTTTTTACAGTTTAAAATAACCCCAGCTTTCACCTCTAATTATAATGTTACTGCGACTTATAATAGCAGCTCGGTATCAGTTTTACAATTGGATAATTCAGCTGCTACCAATATAATGGGAGGTTTACCATCATATTTCAAAGTTTCTAATGGTGCGTTAACACCAGGAGGTACTTTTACAATTACCATTACACCTGTAAGCGGTTCTGTAGAAACTTTTACCTTCACCAATACAGGAACGTGTTCTACTGCTTGTACAGTAGCATCATCAGGAAATACTGTAACTTATTATTATTATTCACCTGTAATAAGCCAGCGGGATTCTGTTATCGAACCAGTTTTACTACCTAAGTTTAATCAGAGTAATGGTAGATTGCTTACTAATGTAAGCGTAGAATACGGAGCTAATTATATGGGAGCAGCCATCATAGAAAGTAGTGCAGCGACTAGTCAGCTCACTAATTATCAGGAGTCATCCATCAATACATTTAGTATTTCAGGATATACACTTAATAGAACAGTGAGCTTATTTAATACAGGGTTGGTTACTATTCCTGCAGGTGTATCTGTTCCAGCCCAAGGTTCTTGGCTGGGAGATGTAAATGGTCGTACAGTGGACAGAATGTCAATATCACCAGACGCTAATTGGTTAAATAATTTATTATTAGTCGGAGTAAATCCTTCTTCAAGTACCAATTGGGTAACCAATATTACAGGAAATCAGACCCACGATGATGATATGATTATTTTGAATAATAGCTTTATTCCGAGTACTAATAGCGTTAATTATAGTGCTCAGGCGGATCTTAATAATTTTATTGGAACTGGTAACTTGTCAAGTTCATTTAGTAACATCATATCAACATCGCTTGCTGGTTCTTCAAATTTGTCATTCAGTCAAAAATTAGCAAGGTCTTACTTCTATAAGGTTACCTATACTTATGAATGTGGTTTGGCTCCATCTTCATGCTACAAACCAGCAGTTGTGGATGCCGGTAACACTTATCCAAGTAATCACGGTATCACTTCGTTAGGAAGAGCGGGAACAGATAATGATAACTGGCCAATGGTTAGACAAAGTGCCTGGACTGTTTTGGAAAGTAAGACCAAAGGTCTAGTGATAAACAGGGTAAAGTTTAACGCAAGTAATCAGCCTGTTGCTGCGGATGGAGTAACTCCAGTAATAACGAATCCTGTTGAAGGAATGACGGTTTATGATACAACCAATAATTGCCTGAAAATTTATACATCTACGGATGGAGGAATCAATTTTGATTGGTATTGTATGGGGACTCAGGCTTGTCCTTAATTTCTAAGAATAAAGATGAGATTCTAAAAGGCAGCAGATTTTTTCTGCTGCCTTTCTATTTTAGGTATTAATAATAGAAGCGTATTTTTTATTTTGAATATAGGTTCTCGGTAAAGACTAGCCTGAAGCTATAAAGAAACCCACAGATTGGGCTGCAGGTTTCCTGAATCACAATATTCTTCTGGCGGAATATTGCTACACTGAAAAATCTAGTTTTATGAAAAAAGTTATTTGTTTAAATTTTAGTTGATAAACTAAAGATGAGATTCAGGTCATCTTTTACTACGATCATTCCGCCCATTTTTTTGGGTGGTATGATATTAAAATCACTGAATTTTACATTCTTTCTCCCAATCAAACGGTTGTTTTCTACTCCAAAATCTATGTTGTAACGCTTGCTTTGATTCATCATTTTTACTTCTACAACAGCACTGAAATTTTTCTGGTTTCGGATAAAACTTACGAATCTGATTGTCATTTCGGGGTATTTCTCAGCATAAAGTATTTTTTGGAAATCTTTTGTCATCAGTCTGTTGCCACAGTCGAAGTCGGTGATTTTAAGAATAATGTTCGGGAGATTATTTTCAGAGAATGTGTAGACTCCGGCGTTTGCCCGAAACTTGTTATTGATACAACGAAAGGTGCTGACATTGGTACTTCCATTGATTTGGACATAGTTTTCCTGTGCATTTATTACAATACTGAAAAGCAATCCGAAAAGAAAATAAAGAAGTCGCATAAATTTGATTTTAACAACAGAGGAAACCGCGGGGCTTCCTCTGTTTCTGTTAACTGAATATTTAGAAAGCTATGGCTGCCTCTAATACGAATCCATTGAATTTGCCACCATTTAGTATGTTTGTAGGTGCATATCCATCATATTTCTGGTTGACATATTCTACTTTTGTAAGAATATTTTTTGTCATAAACCATCCTCCGCCCAGGTTATAGCGTTTGATATCTACTTTTTCTCCTGTCACCAGTTTTCCGTTTACAGCGTTATATCTTCCTCCCAGATAAAGATTTTCATTATTTCCAAATCTGTAGATTAGCTCTGCTGCATATTGATTCCAGCTTCTTCTGTCTGTTTCTGCAAAGTTTCTTCCGGATGCATTTTCGTAAGTTCCGAAAAATTCCAAACCTTTATATTTTATAAAAGGATTGATCATGAAAGAAGTAAGTTTGTTTTTGAAATCAGGAACTATCTGTCCAGATCTAAAGTTGGCAGAAGATGTTGCAGCTGTATTTTCCATCACGAAATAATATCTGGATCCGGCTCTGTCACCATCATAAAAATCAAGTCTTTGTGTGTGTGCGGTATTGTAAACAGAACCAGTTAATCTTACTCTCAGATCCTGATTAACCTGCTTGTCATAGCCTAGTTTCGCATAGAGTGATGGGCTTGTTCCGCCACTTGCAGTCTGGTTGAGCCTTCCGTTGGTTACACCTGCCATTCCTATAAAACCGTCTCTTCTGTAATATACTTCAGCAAAAACCATTGTTGCAAAAGCGTCCATCAGATAGTTTCCGACAAAGGGATTGTTTGTAACATAAGCATTGTCGCTTCTTCTGAAATGAACATCACCATAGTTGATTTCATCATGACCGAATTTAATGGTCGCGTATTTCATAAAATCTCCTAAGAAATCTTTTTTAATAAAATCCAACTTGTTAATTTGTAAGTATCCGCCTTTTACATAGGTTTCGTTGTGATGGCGGGAAGAAAGAAACGTTCTGAGATGCAGGTTTACTCCATCGTATAAAGCAACATCTATATCAAGATTGGCTGTTGCCAGATTAAAGTTGTTGCCTATGTCGTATAGCTGGGTTGTGTTCACGCCATTTACAATAACAGGTTTTGCGCTGTTTTCGTGTATAAGGCCTTGAAATTGTAGTGCAAAAGCGCCTCCTACACGAACTTTTAGTTTTTCAAATGTGCTGACTGTGTCTTTCGGATTTTCGAAAGCGTTTACGCTTCGCTGATCCCGAGGATTCAAATTATCGATTGGAAATTCCTGTGCGGCTGCGTAGTTTGCAGTTAAAAAAGCGGCGATAAGGCTAACTTTTAATAGATTTCTTTTCATGATAACAGATTTAAATATTAATTGAATTAATTAGTTGTTGTTAGATTGATACTTATAGTAATGTCGTCTCCTGTTTTTATAGTTCCCATCATAAAACTTGGTGGTTTGATCCCGAATGCAGACATTTTAATTTTTGTGCTTCCTTTGATAATATAATTGCTTCCACTTTTTATTACAGTCACAGGGAACTTTATATTTCTTGTTGTGTCTGTGATTGTTAGGCTTCCGTTTACTGTAGTGGTTCCCACAGAAATTGAAGCTGTTGTAAAGATTATATCAGGATATTTGGAAGCTTCCAGAGATTTGTAGGCATTTTTATCCATAGCAGATTCTTTACTTTTTAATGAAGTTGCTTTCATTACAAATTTTACATCACTAATGGTGTTTCCCGTAAGATTTCCAGTGAATGCTGACTGAGAAGAAGCCATTGTCCAGTCATGCAAAGTAGATGTTCCTTCAATTTTTATATTAGAACTTTGAACGTATAATTTTTGCGCATTTGATAATTGAGAAACTAATAAAGTTCCCATTGCAAAAGTAGTTGTAATTAGATTTTTCAGCGTTTTCATTTTCATAAAATTTAAATATTATAATTGATTATATTTTGATGTTTTGTATTACAAAGGTATAATAGTATCAATAATATTTTTAATTTTATATGATGACAAAAATCTTATTTTATCTTCCTGATATGAATTTGATAAGTATTTTCAATAATAGTTATTGATTTTTATTATTAACTTGATTTTTGTTCTAAGCTTATATACTCTTTGTTGATGATGATTAAAGAGATTGTAGAGATGATATTTGTTAGGTTGTGGATTAATGACTAATATCATTATTTATAATTTTCAATATTTTATTAAAAATGTTAAATTATTGAATATATGATAATTTTGTATGATTATTGTCATGTCTCTTTGCAGGTTTTAAAAACTTAATTTCGTAAGTATTTGATTTATAAATAGTAATGTTTTTGGTTTTGCCGTTTTTAATGGATGTTTTGCCTCATTCGTTATTTCTAACTAAAGCGAGCAAAGTCTTAATTATTTAATAAAGAGAATTAACAGATCATTATAGGAATAATAATTGTTTATGGCTAATGTCGGTAATAATAAAAGAATCAACTAAATGATTATAAAATCCTCCCAAATTGCAGTCAAGACAGATGAACTATCTGTACGTTCACTTGTGTTTTTTATCATTGAACTGCAGAATTTACTTGCCTACATTGGTAAGCATCTTCTTAAAACTAATGCAACTATTTCAACAGCCGAAAGCGTAACTTCTGGTTTTTTGCAATTCTCTTTTTCGCAAATGAAAAGTGCGACTCGGTTTTACAAGGGCGGAATTACGACTTATACTTCGGATGAAACAATTAATTTGCTTAACGTAGAAAGAGCTGAAGCTCAGAAGAATTCTGTTTCAGCAAGAATAGCAGAAGAAATGGCTATTAATGTATCAAAATTGTTCGATACAGATTGGTCAATCGGTGTCACCGGATATGCCGAACCGACTGCCGAGTCTAATGGAAAGCTGTTTGCATATTTTTCGATTTGTTATAAATCACAAATTATTTTGACCGAAAAATTGGATCTTCATTCCCGAACTAAGTCAGTCAATGCACAACTTTATTATGCGGAATTTATCCTGGGTTGCCTTAAGCTTGAACTGGATAAGCAATCAGAATTAGCTTCCTGATTTATTTTTAAGATTTCTGGCAAAGAGTTGAAGCTAATGTTTTTTGCCGGGATAATTTGCTTTTTATTTATGAAACTGCAAATTATAATTATTCTTCCCAGTTTGCAATCTCTCCCTGTGCATCAGCGCCGCCTTGTGCAACTGTAATCGGAGATTTTTCTTTGTTTATATGATAGATGTACGCTGCAACTTTCTCTGCATCTCTGCTGGTAATAATCCCTTCCTTGATGAAAGGTTTCATAGCAGGATTATTTGGAGAGCCGTTTTCCAGCATCCAGAAAACATTTCTGAAAAGACTTTTTTGTTTGATATTGATCCAATGATTATCCGTAAGGTTAGGACCAATTCCTCCTTTTCCTCCTTCGGAATGGCAAGATACACAGTTGGTTTTAAAAATCTGTTCGCCTTCAGCAATATTATCTGCACTGTAAACAGCATTTTCTACATCTATAGCAGGTGCTGTTTTTTCATAATCTTTAATAGAGGCCATTTGTGCTTTTGCTTCATTAACATATTCTGCATCCGGATGTGCATAATCACTGAAAGTAAATGCAACCAGATAAACAAAACAATAGGTTATAGTCAAATAGAATAGCCCAAGCCACCATTTAGGCAAAGCATTATCCAGTTCTGTAATGCCGTCAAATCCGTGGTCTATCAGAAGACTTTGCTCCTCGGAAGGTGTTTGTCTTTTAAATGCAGAATCCCAAAGTTTTTTAAAATAAGGTATTGATTTACTTTTTAAATAGGCCTGTTTTTCTTCGTCGGAGAGATTCAAAAATCTGGCGTTTTCAGCAAGATCACCTATTGCATCATTTATTAGAAGTAGGATAGTGAGAATAATTATTGTTCCCCAAAAGAAAATTGATTTATAATAATCTGCTTCTGCATACACCTGGAATGCAAGAATAGTTGTGACTAAAGATGCTGTGAGATATATTGGAAGAGGAATTCTTGTTTTCATTCTGTGTGGTTTTGTAATTATTTGATACTTGCCGTTTTTACATCAGTTGTTTTTATATCTGTTCCCAGTCTCTGGAGATAAGCGATCATAGCAATGATTTCTCTTTGTTCTAATGGGACATATGCATCGCCTTTAGCTATTTTTTCTTGTTCAGACTGGGTTTTAAGGTCAGCAGCCTCACTGAAGATTCTTTTCACAATAGCTTTTGACTGGTGGTCTGCCCATTGGTTTGCAGAATCTATTTCAGCATTTGTATAAGGGATGTCAAAAGCATTTTTCATTAGTTTTAATTTATCGACCATTTTGGAACGATCCAGCTTGTTATTGATTAGCCAAGGGAAACGTGGCATAATTGATCCGGCTGAGGTTATTCTGGGATTATACATATGCTTAAAATGCCATGAATCAGGATTTCTTTGACCTTCACGCTGAAGGTCTGGTCCGGTTCTTTTTGAACCCCATAAAAAAGGTCTGTCGTAGGCAAATTCTCCAGCTTTTGAATATTGACCGTTTTTGCCATCAAAACGCATTACTTCATCCCGAAATGGTCTTATCATCTGGGAGTGACAAGCGTTACATCCTTCCCGGATATATAAATCCCTACCTTCCAGTTCTAGTGGTGAATATGGTCTTACTGCAGAAATCTGAGGTACATTGGATTTTATCATAAGAGTCGGAATTATCTCTATTATCCCGCCAATAGCAATAGCAATGAAAGCAAAAACAGATAAGAGGTGTGGCATTCTTTCCAGCCACAGATGGAAAGCTTCTCCTTTTTTTCTCGTACTGCTAACAGTAGATAAAGCCGGTGCTTCTGCTTCTGTGTTTTTCTGAAATGAACCTGCTTTTATTGTTTTATAGACATTAACAACCATTAGAATTGCACCACAGAGATAGAGTAGTCCGCCAATGAATCTCATTTTAAAATAAGGAAGAATAGCTGTTACTGTATCCAGCCAGTTTTTATAAACTAATGTTCCGTCCGGATTGAATTGTTTCCACATCAGTCCTTGTGTAAATCCAGCAATATACATCGGGACGGCGTAAAAGATGATTCCTAATGTGCCAAGCCAAAAATGCCAATTAGCCATCTTTTTTGACCACAGATCTGTTCTCCACATCACTGGAACGAGATAATACACTATTCCAAAAGCCATAAACCCATTCCAGCCTAAAGCCCCGATGTGCACATGACCAATAACCCAATCTGTATAGTGGCCTATTTTATTTAATGATTTTGTAGCCAGTAATGGACCTTCAAATGTTGCCATTCCATAACAAGTTACAGCTACAACGAAAAATTTAAGTATTGGATTTTCGCGTACCTTGTCCCAAGCGCCTCGTAACGTCAGAAGGCCGTTTAGCATACCTCCCCAAGATGGAGCAATAAGCATAATTGAAAATCCTGTGCCCAATGCCTGAGCCCAACCAGGTAATGCTGTATACTGAAGATGGTGCGGACCTGCCCATAGATACACGAAAATCAATGACCAAAAGTGTATTATTGATAGCTTGTATGAAAAAACAGGGCGCTGAGCAGCTTTTGGCAGAAAGTAATACATAAGTCCTAAAACAGGTGTCGTCAATACGAAAGCAACTGCGTTGTGTCCGTACCACCATTGTACCAGAGCGTCTTTTACGCCTGCATATGCAGAGTAGGATTTCCAGCCTGTAAATGATAAGGGAACTTCCAGATTATTAAATATGTGAAGCATTGCCACCGCAATCCAGGTTCCAATGTAAAACCAAATAGCAACATAAAGATGTCTGACTCTGCGTTTGTATATGGTTCCAAACATGTTTATTCCGAAAACAACCCAGGATATTGTGATCAATATATCGATCGGCCATTCGTGTTCAGCATATTCTTTTGAGGTGTTGATTCCCATAAGAAATGTTATAACTACTGTAATGATCATTAATTGCCAACTCCAGAAATGAATCCAGGAAAGCGTGTCGCTGTACATTCTTGTTTTTAGCAACCGTTGCATACTGTAATAGGCGCCACAAAAAAAGGAATTGCATACAAAAGCAAATATTACGGCACTTGTATGCAGCATTCTAATTCTTCCGAAGCCTAAAGCGCCCTGGCTATTAATGAGTCCTTGGATATTTCCACTCCGTAAACTGTGGATTGTTGTATCGTCTGTTCCAAATAAAAATTCCGGTAATTCGGGATAAAAAAGCATTAGTGCTGCGGTAATTCCCAATATGAAACCTATTAATCCAAAAACGACAGTCGCATAAAGGAAAGCCCGGACAATAGAGTTGTCATAATAAAATTTTTCTGTAGTCATAATCATGTTTTATGGAAACTGCTATATATCTTAAAGCTTTAGTAATAAGCGTTTTGAAAATGAAGATAAATATCACAGTGCGGTTTTTATGTTATGACAAAGGTATTTTGTAGCTTTGTGTATCGCTAATAGATTTACTTCTAAATTATACTGAAAACTACTAAAAATAGGCCTATGGAACTGTGCGGAAAAAATATCAGAAAAATCCGAAGAGAAAAAGATTTTACTCAGGAATATATGGCTTTTGAAATGGGAATATCTCAAAAAGCTTATTCAGATTTGGAAAATTCTAAAGTAAAGATTAATCTGGATACGTTAAATAAAATTTCAACTATTTTATCCATAAAACCGTCAGATATTTGTACGATAGCTGGCCAGTGTGGCGGCGGTATTTATGAGACAAAATATAATGAATTGTTAGATTTTATGAAGAAAAATAATATTGAAATTCCTTCAAATCTCTCCTAGTATTTCGTTGTTAATTACTTGGTTAAAAAAAATGTATCTGTCTAAGAAATTATCCGTAAAAATAAAAATCCTCTGGAAACCGTAGTTTCAGAGGATTTTTTGTACCCAGGACCGGGATCGAACCGGTACTCCTAAGAACTGGTGTTTGAGACCAGCGCGTCTACCAATTCCGCCACCTGGGC
>JAEXJU010000225.1 GCA_023448955.1 Bacteroidota bacterium | reverse complement strand
AGATAAGTCGCTTCTTCCGCAGCTGTATCTCCTGCTCCAACTACAACCACATCTTTTCCTCTGTAGAAAAAACCATCACAAGTAGCACAAGCAGAAACACCACCACCAGCATATTTTTTTTCATCTGCCAATCCAAGATATTTCGCAGCTGCACCAGTAGAGATAATCACACTTTTTGCCAGAATCTCTCGGGAACCTGTACTCAATTTATGGATTCCGCCTCTTTTTTGGGAAAACTCGACTTTTGAAATCATTTCGTAATGAACCTTCGTATCAAAACGTTCCGCTTGCTTTTGAAGCTGAAGCATCATTTCCGGTCCTGTGATTCCATCCGGATAGCCCGGGAAATTTTCGACTTCAGTTGTTGTAGTTAATTGTCCGCCAGGTTCCAGTCCTGTAAAAAGTTCAGGTTTCAGATTAGCTCTTGCAGCGTAAATGGCAGCTGTGAAACCAGCTGGTCCTGAACCTACAATCACACAATCTAAGATATTGTTTTCCATTTTTAATTATGAATTATTTTAATTTCAAGTGAATGATTCTCCCGTGCAATCAGAATTTTCAAATATAATTCTTTGTCCGAAAAAATCGGATACAAATGTCGGGAATTAATTATTCAGAACCTATCTAAACTGTCGATGTTGAATATATGATTGATGAATGATATTTGATTATTGATAAATTTTTAAACGGACACTTTCAGTTCATCCACTTTTATGATTTTATAAACCATTTCCTTGTAGATTTCCTCATCTTCCATCTGTCTCACACCAAGACCTTTGGACTTCAAATCCATCTCACGTAGAATAGAAATCACTCTGGTGGCGTGCTTCAAAGGATAAAACCGGGCCGCTTCCGAATAATCTTTAATGGCGTAAGGATTAACACCCATTGTGGACGCAATCGTCTGCGGAGATTGTCCTGACAAAGTATGATAAATAATAATATTGGAAAAGAAGTTATAAAGCGCCCCGAATGCCATCTGAATAGGGTTTGCTTTCTTGTTTTTACCCATATAATAGGCGATAGTGAAAGCCTTTGTCTGGTCTTTCGTCGCTAATGCTTTCTGAAGTTCAAAGATGTTGAAATCTTTACTGATTCCGATATGTTCTTCGATGATTTTTCCGTCCAGAACAGCGCCATCTTTCAGGACTATTTTCAGCTTGTTCAGTTCATTGGCAATTCTGGAAAGATCGTTTCCAAGATATTCTGCCAGAAGATGACTGATATTTGGTGCAGATTTGATTCCCATCACAGACATCTCTCCTTGGATCCAAGTCGGAAGCTGGTAATCTTTCATCTTCTCGCTCGTGAAAAGCATTCCGGATTTGGCCAAGATTTTCGCTGCTTTTTTTCTTGCGTCCAGTTTTTTATGTTTATGAGCAAAGACGAGTATAGTTGATGGAACAGGATTCTCCAGATAAGCTTCCAAGGCTTTGGATTCCTCTTCATTCAGTTTCATATCCTGCGCTTCTTTTACAATGATAAGCTGCTTGTCTCCCATCATTGGATATTGTCTGGCTAAAGAAAGAATCTCAAGATAACCGGTATCGCGGCCGTATGCAATAGTCTGATTGAAGGCTTTTTCGTCTTCTTCCAGAACATCCTGCTCAAAATGCTTGACAGCCAAATCAATATAAAAAGCTTCATCGCCCTGAAAAAAATAAACCGGTAAGAGTTCTTTATTTTTAATATTTTTGAGGATAATATCTATTTCTTTCATCTTAAAGTATGCAAGTTCCGAAGCTAAATTTTGAACATCAGTTCGATTTCCAAATCAAACAAGACAAAGATACATTTTTTATCTATGATCTGGTTCGGAAAAGCTGGCTTGTACTCACACCTGAAGAATGGGTGAGACAACACTGGCTGCATTATTTTCGTTTTGTGAAGAAGAAAAATCTGTCTTCGCTTATCCTGGAACAAAAACTGGAACTGAACGGCACTACGAAACGGATTGACCTTCTGATAACAGAAAAAACAAAACCCAAAATATTATTGGAACTCAAAGCTCCGAGTATCGCTTTGAAAGAAATCCACTTTGAGCAAGTTGCAAGATATAACAGTTTAATTGGCGCAGAGCAAATCATCATCAGCAATGGTTTTCATCATATTTTTGCAGAATACAAAGACGAAAAATATCAGTTTTTGAACTCGAAATTTTGATAATTCTACTTTTCTCAAATTTTTTAATCTTTGCAGCTTGAGATCCTTCAAAACATTAATTTTAAAATCATCTGCAAAAATATTATGAGCAGAAGGCTGATTTAGCCTATCTAATTATTCTACAAATTAAAATCTCTTTTCGGATTGAAAAGATAGATCAAAAGAAAAAAGAATAGAGATGCACCCAGAAAATATTGATAATAATGTACCGCAGACTGAGAACTGATGGTAGTAGAACTAGAGCCCGTATTTTTACGAAGCTCATCTATCAGATTATTGACAGTATTTTCCAGATTATTCCCATCCAGATAGTTTCCGCCCGTTGAAGATGATATATTTCGTAATGCCTTGGTCTGCAATTTCGAAACCACAGTTTCGCCATACATATCGGATTTGTATCCCATTAATTGACCAAAGTAATATTCGGGAATCGGCGCACCTTCTTCTGTCCCTACTCCAACTGCAGTTACTCTTATACCTTGTTTTTTTGCCAGATTTATAGCTTCATCTTCGTGACCTTCATTGTCCTCGCCATCGCTTATTAATACAATATTCCGGGAGCCTTTTGTGATATCTTTGAATTTCTGGGCAGCAATCTGAATCGGTTTCAGGAAATCGGTTCCCTGATTCTGAATCACACTGGTTTCAATGCCCTGCAGATAGGTTTCTGCCGCAGAATAGTCGCTGGACAAAGGCATTACAGAATAGGCATCTCCAGCAAAAACAATGATCCCTACTCTATCATTAGACATCTTCTGCAGTGAATTAATAATGATATTTTTTGCTTCTTCCAATCGGCTTGGCTGGATATCCTGTGCATTCATAGAGTTGGAAACATCCAGAACGAAAATCGTACTGCTCACATTTTGTTGCACATTAATTTCTTCTTTTCCTCCCAAAAGATCAATAATCGAAAATATTAAAAATAAAAATCCTAATAAATATAAAATCGGAAAAAGCTTTGCAAAACCGGATGTCTTCTCGAACAGAACATTCTGAAATCTGTTTTCTGCAAAAAGATTTCTTTTGCGGTTTTTCCAACGTATATAATGAATGATGAAGTAACCTATGACAGGCAACAACAAAAGTAACAACAGATACCAGTAATTTCCTAAAGACCAATTCATCAGCTTAATTCAAAATTTTAAAAATTACCCATCTCAACAATGCATCCAAAATCAAAAGTCCTAAAGCAATCCAAAGAAATATTCTGAAATACTCTTCATAGTTATATAATTTTGAAGATTTGACATCAGATTTCTCCAGTTGATTGATCTCATCATACACATTTTGCAAACTGCTGTTGGAAGTTGCACGAAAGTATTTTCCTCCCGTTAATTGAGCAATATCAATCAGCGTATTCTCATCGATTTCGGTTTTCTGTTCTGTAAAAACTATATCACCAAAGATATTAGTTCCGGTTGGAAAAGCAGCAAAACCATTACTTCCAATTCCTACTGTATAAACTTTGATACTGTTATTTTTTGCCAGTTCGGCAGCGATCTGTGGTGGCATTGCATTCAGAACGGTGTTTACACCATCGGTCATCAGGATGATAATTTTGCTTTTAGCTTTGCTTTTTTTCAGGTGATTGACCGCAACGGAAAGTCCTTCTCCAATTGCCGTTCCCGGCTGTAATTCTAGTGGATTCAGCTGATTCAGTTCATCTACTACCACCTGATGATCTGTAGTCAAAGGTACTTTGGTGTAAGCCTCTCCGGAATAAGCCACCAGACCAATCCTGTCATTTTCTCTTTTATTAACAAAATCAATGGCTATTTTTTTGAGTGCTTCCAGTCTGTCAGGATCCAGATCTTTTGCCAACATACTGAGTGAAACATCTACGGACAGCATAATATCAATCCCTTTCGACTCATCTCTGTCTTGTGAAATAGTGTAGGTTCTCGGCCTGGCCAAAGCAATAATCAAAGCGGAAAGGATGAAATATTTCGAAATCTTCAGGAAAACCATCACCCAAGAAATACTTCCCGCCGACTGCATATTTTTAACCGATGGCACGGCAATGCCTCTACTCTTTTTCTTGCCAGAATCCAATATCAATAATGGAATAATCACAATAAAAAGCAGTAAAAACCAGGGACTATAAAACTCGAAATTCACGGATTAATTATAAATGATTATTGATGATTGATAAATGATTTTATTTAACTTTTCTAATTTTAGACTGCTCTTCAATTGATAGCTCCGGAGAAGAGGCATTTCGAAGGTTTTCTGCTTCCACATCTTTTGTAGATCGTTTTACAAAATCCCGGATCGCAGTGAAATCTTTAGACATCAGTTCTTTCGTCGGGATTGTTTTTGCAAATTTTACCAAGTCTGCGCGCAAAAATATGTCTTCTACAACTTTCTCATTCTCCTGCGAGATAGCATTGTTATTTTTCATAAAATCTATCAGGTCATCCGTAAGCAAAACATCAGCAGGAATCTGGTATTGTTTTACGATGAAAGTTCTCGTAATATCAATCAACTCAATATAAAAAGACCGGAAATTCTCGCTCTCAATATAATTTTTCTTTCTCAGCCTTTCCAGGTCTTTCAATGTTTGATTGGTGGTTACAGCAGGACTCTCCTTTCGTTTTCTGCCGTATTTTACAATCCCGATTATCAAGACAATAATCGCAATAATAATCAAGGCTAAAAGAACATAAAATTTGTAAAGATCCCAGTAATCCTGGACATTCAGTTCATCCTCTTTGTTTTTCATAATGTCATTGATCTGATCGCGTTTTTTTGCGGTATT
>JAEXJU010000215.1 GCA_023448955.1 Bacteroidota bacterium | reverse complement strand
GTCTAGAAATGACCAGGTTTTAACGGATATCAAATTGTATTTGTTAGATGAAATCCGTGAAATTACAGAACTCACAGATTCATTTTTTCAAATTCTGAAAGACAAAGCGAATCTTCATAAAAACGTTTTGTTGCCTGGTTACACGCATTTGCAGGTTGCGATGCCATCGTCTTTCGGATTATGGTTTGGTGCGTACGCAGAATCTTTGGTGGACGATTTGGAATTGCTGTTTGCGACGAAAAATATCATCAACAAAAATCCTTTAGGTTCTGGCGCTGGTTACGGTTCAGCTTTCCCGATTGACAGAGAAAGTACGACTTACAAAATCGGTTTCAGAACGTTGAATTATAATGTGGTTTATGCGCAAATGACTCGGGGAAAGTCGGAAAAGTTATTGGCAAATTCATTGTCGGTTTTGGCTGGAAGTTTAAGTAAATTTTCTTACGATATTTGTCTTTATTTAAGTCAAAATTTTGATTTTATCAGCTTTCCGAAAGAATTTACAACGGGAAGCAGCATAATGCCACACAAGAAAAATCCGGATATTTTCGAGTTGGTGAGAGCAAGATGCAACAGAATTCAGGCATTGCCAAATGAGTTGATTTTGCTGACGAATAATCTGCCGTCCGGATATCACAGAGATTTGCAATTGACCAAAGAAATCCTTTTCCCAGCAATTGATTCTTTGAAAGAATGTTTAGAAATATTGATTTACACGCTTCCAGATATCGAAGTGAAAGACCATATTCTGGACGATGAAAAATACAAATACATCTTCAGCGTAGAAAAAATTAACGAAGAAGTGAAAAAAGGAAAATCATTCCGAGATGCTTATATCCAAATCGGACAGGAGATTGAAAATAACGTTTTTGAATATGATCACAAAGAATTGAATCATACGCATCAAGGCAGTTTAGGAAATCTTTGCCTGGATGAAATCGAATATCAGTTTAATAAAGTTAGAGATAAATTGTTGGGTTAGATTTATCGCAAAGGCACAAAGCAATTGAAAATTAAACTTCTTTTAAGGCACAAAGCTTTAACTTCGCTAAGAAGATTGCGACTTTTGACAGCATCAAAAAAAAACGATTTTGCGCCTTTGCGATTAAACGATTAATCCAACTTAAACTTAGTAGTCTTTTTAACTTCGTGGAGGACGATGGAACTGTGGTACTGACCAATATGAGGACTATTGGAAATGATATTTACAGTAAAATCATTATAAGAATTGATATCATTAGCAAGGATTTTCAGCATATAATCATATTCGCCGGAAAGACTGATGATTTCTTGTACTTCATCGTATTTGGAAATGTAATCTTCGAATTCTTTCAAAGTTTTCTGAGATTGCTCTTTCAGACGGATATTACAGTAAACCACGATGTTGATACCAAGTTTTTCACGATTCAGAATTGCAACATATTTTTCTACAACGCCTTGTTTTTCAAGGTTTTTGATGCGTTCGTAAGTGGGTGTAAAAGTCAGTCCGATTTTTTCGGAAATTTCTTTTACAGATAACGTAGAATCCTCTTGTAGAAGCGAAAGTATTAATTTGTCTTTTTTATCCAAACTCATAATGGTGAATCATTATTTCAAAAGTAAAGAAAAAATTTGACAAGAGTAGATGTTCATTGATTTAACATAAAATATTTTGGAAGAGATTTCATAATATTAAAAATATTGGTATCTTTGCAACCAATGAATTTGGTAAAGAATTTAGCGATAAAAATAATTGGCAAGTTTGCCGACAACAACAATATTTTTTATATTTAACGAAGTCTTTTAGGCTTCGTTTTTTTTATTTAAAAATTTGAATTATGATTAAGCTTTCACGCATTTCTACAGACAGTATAGGGAATATTTTAAAAGAAGCTCAGGCTTTTTCGGAAGGTAAGATTAGCAAAATTGACGGCGATGTTTTCGCGGCCAACTTGTTTTTTGAGAACAGTACAAGAACTAAAACCAGCTTTGAAGTTGCAGAAAAAAAATTGGGACTTCGGGTTATCGATTTCGAAGTGGACAAAAGTTCGATTGCAAAAGGCGAAACAATGCTGGACACCATAAAAACCCTGGAAGCGATTGGGGTAGAAGTCGCTGTAATCAGACATTCGGAAAACAGATATTATGATGTGCTGAAGGATACCAAACTCAGCATTGTGAACGCTGGCGACGGAACAGGGCATCACCCTACACAAGCCATTCTGGACGCGTTGACCATTATTCAGGAATTTGGGAAAATCGAAGGACTCAAAATCGGAATCGTTGGTGATGTGAAACACAGCCGTGTTGCTAATTCAGATGCAGGATTATTCAGAAGATTAGGAGCAAAAGTTTATTTCTCAGGACCAGAATTTTGGTTTGATGAAGGAATGCTGGTGAATGGAACTTATATGCAGTTCGATGATTTGGTGAAAGAAGTGGATGTTTTGATTCTGCTGAGAATTCAGCACGAACGTCACGAGAGAAACTTCAATTTCAAATCTGAGGATTATCTGAAGAAATTCGGATTGACAAAAGAAAGAGAAGCAAAGATGAAACCGACTGCAATCGTTATGCATCCTGCGCCTATCAACAGAGGCGTGGAAATTGATTCGGAACTGGTAGAATGTGAAAGGTCGAGAATTTTCAAACAAATGCAAAACGGGGTTTTTGCTAGAATGGCAATCCTTAAATATGATTTAGAAAACAAAGGATACCAATTCATCGACTCCAAAAAATAAAAATTGATTCACGCTTTTAGGGCGTGTTTTTTTTGAGTAAAAAGTCAGATGTCAGATGTCAGATGACCGGTGATAAAAGAAAAGATAAGTAAAAATAAAACTTCGGACAACGGACTTCCGTCTTCCGACTTAAAAGTAAAAATGAAAAAGAAATTAATATTAGAATCCGGCGAAGTTTTTCACGGAACAGGATTCGGAGCAGAGCAGGACACTGCTGGAGAAGTGGTTTTCAACACGGGAATGACAGGTTATCAAGAACTGATTTCTGATCCGAGTTATTGCGGACAAATTGTCTGTATGACCTATCCTCTGATTGGGAATTATGGCATCAACCGTGATGATTACGAAAGCATCGAACCTGCAATTAAAGGTTTAATCGTGAAAGAATTGTGCGATTTACCTTCCAATTTCAGAACCCAAATGAAGCTGGACGAATTGTTTGAAAAAAAGAACTTGTCAGGAATTTCAGGAATCGACACCAGAAGATTGACAAGAATTCTTAGAAGCAAAGGTGTTACAAAAGGAAAAATCGTGAACGCTGACGCTGATGAAAATGCAGTAGCTGAAGAATTGAAAGCGACCAATTTTCCGACCAATCAAGTGGAGCAAGTTTCCACAAAAACGTCTTACGCAAGTCCGGGAAGAGGTTTCAAAGTAGTGTTGGTAGATTTTGGGTCCAAGTTGGGAATCATCCGCGAATTGTCTCAAAGAAACTGCGATATCATAGTAGTTTCTTACGACACAACTGCAGAAGAAATTTTACTGATGAATCCGGATGGTATAATGCTTTCCAACGGTCCCGGCGATCCGGAAGATAATCCACAGGCTTTGGTAATGATTCAGAAATTGTTGGGTAAAGTTCCAATTTTTGGGATTTGTCTTGGTCACCAGTTGATTGGTCTGGCTTGTGGCGCAAAAACTTACAAACTGAAATTCGGGCACAGAGGTGGCAACCATCCTGTTTTGGATTTAGCAAAAAATAAAGTAGCAATCACTTCTCAAAATCACGGTTATGCGATTGACCAAGAATCTTTGAATAATACAGATTTAGTAGAAACTCATATCGCTCTGAATGACAGAACCAACGAAGGTGTGAAACATAAAATATATCCTTGCTTCTCTGTTCAATACCACCCGGAAGCAAGTCCAGGTCCGGAAGATGCGAATTATTTGTTTGATGAATTTATCGATTTAATGTACCAATTTAAGAATGTAATAGTTTAACAATTACTCAACCAAATAAATAACCAAATGATAAATTTCGAGAATAATCCTTTAATCACAAAAACAGTAAAATTTTCATTAGACATTATTGAATATTGTGAACTTTTGGAAGAGAAAAGGAAATATGTTATTGCCAAACAATTGTTGCGTTCGGGAACTAGCATTGGCGCCAATTCGTTTGAGGCACAAAATCCGTACAGCAAAAAAGATTTTGTTCATAAAATAAAAATTGCGGCTAAAGAACTTGAAGAAACAAAATATTGGCTGTATCTCTGTAAGCATTCTCCTAATTATCCTTTTGATGAAAATTTGGAATTACAAATAACTGAAATAGGAAAAATAATTTATAAAATATTAAGTACCAGTTTGTCAAAAGAAAACGAATCGTAAATATTGTTACACTGTTAAACTGATAAATTGTTACATTAAAAAATTGAAATGAAAAGAACAGATATACAAACCATTTTAGTAATCGGCTCAGGTCCAATCATTATTGGTCAGGCGGCGGAATTTGATTATTCGGGAACACAGGCTTGTCTTTCACTTAAGGAAGAAGGCTATAAAGTGATTTTGATTAATTCCAATCCTGCGACGATAATGACGGATGTGGAGATTGCCGACAAAGTTTATATTGAACCGATTTCTCTGGAATTCGTTTCCAGAATCATTCGCAAAGAACGTCCGGATGCGCTTCTTCCTACTTTGGGAGGACAAACCGGACTGAATATGGCGGTTGAATTACAGAAATCCGGAATTCTTGAAGAATGTAAAGTAGAAGTTCTGGGAACGAAACTTTCAGCGATTAATCAAGCCGAAGACAGAGACCTTTTCCGTGAATTGATGCGAGAGTTGAACGAACCGGTTCCGGAATCTGACATTGTAACCACAGTTCAAGGCGCTTTGGATTTTGCAGATAGAATCGGTTATCCCGTTATTGTTCGTCCTGCTTTTACAATGGGCGGAACCGGCGGTGGAATCGCTTCTACTGAAGTAGAATTAAAAGAAATTGCTGAATTAGGACTGAAACATTCGCCGGTAACACAATGTCTGATAGAAAGGTCAATCGCAGGTTTCAAAGAAATCGAATACGAGGTAATGCGAGATTCCAACGACAACGCGATTGTGGTTTGTAATATGGAAAACATCGACCCGGTTGGTGTTCACACTGGAGATTCTATTGTAGTGGCGCCTTCGCAGACTCTTTCTGACAGAGAATATCAATTGCTTAGAAATGCTTCTCTGAAAATCATCAGAGCACTAGGCATCGAAGGTGGGTGTAATGTTCAGTTGGCTTTAGATCCGCATTCCTTCAACTATTATATCATCGAAGTGAATCCGAGAGTGTCGCGTTCATCGGCTTTGGCGAGTAAAGCAACAGGTTATCCGATTGCAAAAATCGCGGCGAAAATCGCCGTTGGTTTGACATTGGACGAAATCAAGAATCCTGTAACAGGAACTTCTTACGCTTGTTTCGAGCCAGCTTTGGATTATGTTGTGACCAAGTTTCCGAGATTCCCGTTTGATAAATTTGAAACTGCTGACAGAAGATTATCAACCCAAATGAAAGCGACTGGTGAAGTAATGGCTATCGGAAGAAACTTCGAAGAATCTTTACAAAAAGCAATTCGTTCTCTGGAAACAGGAATCCGTCATTTGGGATTAAAGAAAAAACAAGCCGAAGCTTTAACAGCCGAAGAAATCGAAAGAAGAATCCGGGTTTGTGATGACGAAAGATTGTTCATCATCGGTGATGCCTTACGAAGAGGTTACGAT
>JAEXJU010000070.1 GCA_023448955.1 Bacteroidota bacterium | reverse complement strand
GGTCTAGCTAGGTTTGATCACTAAAACGTTGGCAAATCAAGCTTCTTCTCTTTACGTATTTTGTGAAGAAACCGGGGGGGGGGCGAGTAAAGACGATGTTATGTTCCAAGCTGGACTTGTCGCAAGATAAGCGAAATGTTGCTTTTCTAACAAGCGTAAAATACAGCGGATCAAGTCCGCTGTTTTGTCGGACGCTATGGCTAGGCATTCCACAAAGTCAGCAGGCAAGGAGAAAACGGAACGATTCGCTGTCTGCCAGCCGCTGACGATCGTGGGATCAAATTCATACCGCCGACAAAAATCACTCACCGACAAACCAAGGTGCCCCACGATATACGCAGTAATCGGATAGCTGTCAACATAAGCTGAAAACGACATACACAATTCATCCTTTCAACACTATCTTAGAGTTCACGGAAAAAGTGCCACCACTTCTTCTGTCTTTCTTGTTTCGGTCGCATGACTTCATTTTCAGGAGTAAATTTCCCTTTATGTTCTGAGGGGCTCTCATAACCAATCTGAGACGTTTTAAAATTTTTGGTATTATTGTAGGATTCTTTGTTTAAATCTTCTGAAAAATGTTCCTGCGACGTCAGAAGCAGTATTTGTTTGTTCGCTTGCAAAGTTAGTTGTTGTTGCTGATCAAGAAGTTTTTGTTGTTGGGCTAATAACGACTGCAGCTGTTCAATTTGTGCGTCCTTTTGTTGCAACTGTGCAAACAACTTCGTTTCTATACTGTCAGAGCTTGCTGCGTCAGGAAGTTCGAACGCTTCAAGCAACTCAGCACGTCCTAGCTTGTCAGCAAGGTGCAACACTCCCGACCACAGAACTGTCTTATACCCTTGGCTGTTTTTGGCAAGGTATGTTGGCTCTAGGTTGTCAGCATGTTTCCTCATAGCTTGTCTGCTGATACCAAAAAGTTCAGCAAGTTCTTTTTACTGTCAACATTTGTTTTGGTTATCTATCCGTTGTCACAAGGGTGTCACCTCGTTTGTTTTTCTTTTAGTATACAGGAATCCGATCTAATAAACGAATTTCAATAAGATCCTTTCTAATCAATTAGAAAATATTTTTCAAAAATGCATATGAAAAAAATATAATAAGCAACTATTTAGAGATTAGAGAGAAAAATGAACGCTAATAGTTTTTATCACTAATCGGTCGTAAGGTCCATGGTTTTCCATCCAAATTATGTTTTAATAATATTAAAATCATTTATGGAGAATACTTAGTATGAAAATAGTGAAGCGTATTTTATTAGCTGTAGTGACAATATGTGTTTTATTTTTAGGGATTATCTATTTTTGGGGGTATAAATTAAACATATATTTAGTACCACCATCCCCTCAGAAGTATGTACAAGTTGCCCTAAATAACATGGACGAACTTGGGCTGTTCACTGACTCAAAAGAATGGGTAGAAACTAAAAAAAATACGATACAAGAAACATCAAATGCTAAAGATTATGCAGAAACAATCCCTAATTTAAAAAAGGCGATTAAAGTTGCAGGAGGCAAGCATTCGTTTATTGAAGATGAAGAAAATATGTCAAAAAAAAGTATTGAAGAATATGTAAAACCCAAGGCAGAAGTCGAAAATGATATTTTAGTATTAACTATTCCTGCATTTACTGGAAGTGATAAAGAAGCCGAAGAGTATACTACTATTTTAGAAACGGCATTGCATAAGAAAATTTATAAGTCCGTAATTGTTGATTTATGTGGAAATACAGGAGGAGATATGGCTCCTATGATATTAGGTCTATCTGCCATATTACCAGATGGTAAATTATTTAGTTATGTAGATAAAAACAACGATTTAGAGCCTGTAACTCTTAAAAGTGGCGAATTAAACAGTAACATCTCAACAATAAAAATAAGTGATAACAAAAAAATAAAAAAAGTGCCGATTGCCATATTAATAGACAGTAATACAGGGAGTTCTGGCGAATTAACCGCTTTGTGCTTTAAGGGGATCCCTAATGTTAAATTTTTTGGGTCTGATTCAGCAGGTTACACTTCTGCCAATCAAACTGTCTATTTATACGATGGATCGACATTACAAATAACTTCTGCTTTTGTAAAAGACAGAACAAATAAAATTTATAAAAATGTTCCTATTAATCCAGATGTTCGAACAAATAATAGCAAAAGTTCTGCAATAGAATGGATAAGATCTCAATTAAAGTAAAAAAAACTTGCAAAGAAAAATCTTTGCAAGTTTTTTTTTACTTTACTACTTGTGCTTTTTTCTTGCAACATGAGTAAATCCAATACTTAACCACCCGAAAAATAACACTAACCAAATTGTACTATGTCTTGCTAGAAATGCGATTAAACTTAAAATAGCGACAATAAAATATAAAAAATAATCATATTTTGAAAAGAATTTACCCATAACTATTCCACCTTAAAGTTATATTTTCTATAATATATTCTCTTTTCTTAATGTTGGTCTATCAGTTTTTAGTCTTAGTATACGTGCAGCTGCTGTGTCAGGAACTTCGAACGCTTCAAGCAAATCGGGACGACCTAGCTTGTCTGCTGATACCAAAAAATTCAGCAAGTTCTTTTACTGTCAACATTTGTTTTGGTTATCTGTCCGTTGTCACAAGGGTGCCACCTCGTTTGTTTTTCTTTTAGTATACAGGAATTCGCTTTGCCAAGCGAAACCGATTGAATGCAGCAATCAAAGTAGAGGAACATGCAGTAAGAAAACTACATGTTTTCTTCTAGTAATTTTAGTATATAGTCGTCCGCTATGATCTCACCTTGCATGATCAGCAGTAAATGGTCGAAAGGGATTTTTGTGGATTTACTGAGTCGGTTCAGTTCTTCCTCACTCTTGATCCTTTCATAAATTTTTTTGGTTCGCTCGATTCTATCCCATTCTGTATTGGTCAAGTAGCGGGAAAGTTCATAGGTTAGCCGAGAATCCTCTTCACCGTGCACAAGATCAACTCCTCTTTTTATGGATTATTATAAAGGCAATAGAAAATAAAGAAACAACTGATCACTTGAATTGTTCATGTTATACTCGTTAATGGCAACTGCCCCGTGAGGGGGTGTAAATATGCTAGAAACTTTAATATCGCTGATTATCGCTCCACTATTCGTGGGTCTAGTACTCTTACTAGTTGATCGCTGGCTAGACGATTAGCCGATAGTCGAAGCAGTTGCCTTCTGGCCCCAACGCTGGAGTCGCAACAGCGCAAAAAAAGCCCTCCTATTCGCAGTAGGAGGGCTTTTTGGTGTAAACATGCTTGTTCTTTAATATCGCTTCGCACATTTATTATAGCAAGAAATTTTGAAAAAATCAAAATGCAGCAATCAGTACCGATCGTTTTTTCACATTGAAACTATTTGCGATTTTCTGTCTAAAAAAGTTGGTTACATTCTCAACTTTTATCGGTCAAAAATGTAACCAACTTTAAAATTGCTCAATCCCTTGCAGCACTAAAGTTTTTCTGACCTCGTTACATGTAGGAAGTCGTTTCCTAACCCCCCTATTAGTAAATGGGGGTTCACGGTCACTTCAGCTCGCACAGCAAGCTGAAGTGACACCAGAAAGGCTACAAGGATTTTTTGCTAGCGCAAAAATCCTACAGCGTCTGCACAGCAAACGCTGTACGCCATTTCTCTTTTTTATCATAACGAAAGTAAACTATTTTGCAAAGTTTTTTCTCTCTAGCTAAACAAAAGTTTTGTAAAAAACGATCAATGATATCTGCGCTTCAACCCTTTACTTTAAATGAGTCGCTCGTTTTAAAATCATAAATCATTACACAATCTGCTTCTATATTTTCTTTGAGAAGAGGGTTTCTTTTTTTGTTTGTTTCTGCGTTGATTGCACGTAGTGTAATAAGGTCTATCTCTTTTTTTAATGCGCTACTTAATTTACTTTTTAACCGAATCACATCAAATATATTGTGGAGCAAAGACCCTTCACCGTCGATTAAAATATCTAAATCACTGGTTTCTGTTGCTTCGTTTCGAGCGTATGACCCAAACAAAAAAGCTTTTTTTATTTTCCATTCTAAAAATATTGGTGTACATAATTTTTGAATGTCACTAATTGTATAAATCAACTAACCGAACTCCTTGTCTTCAATTTGAATATTAAAATAAAAATGAAAAGCGACAATTATACTCACCGTTTAGGAAAAAATATTGATAAAAAAGTGAAGGAACAGGTAAATCGATTGCTTCTTTTAGATCAAAAAAGGGAAAGAGCATAAGGTAAACGCACCACACTCATGTTGAAAGTGGGAAAATAGGCTGTGCCTATTGCGTTTTGAAGAAAATAAATGTGATATCACAGCATAGTTTTTAGCAGTTGTCAGGGAGTTGTTCAAAGACTACTCAAGTAGTCATTTTTGCGAAAAGTAGTCTCTAGGTACCACCATCGATCGTCCTTTTTGAAAGACAAATTTTTACAAATACTTCGCAATCAGAGCATTGTAAGTGAGCGATTCTGATTTTATTTTTTCTTCTTTTGCTTTTTCTTTTTGATTATTAACGGGTCTTTTTTGTGATTTATTTTTTGCTTTTTTTCGCCGACTATTCGCCCATTTTCCTCTTTGTTGTGTCTTTACTTCTTTGTATTTTTCAGAATTTTCGAGATCAAAAATATCGACGTCCATCGTTTCCGCAAAACTATTTGAATAAATTAAAAGTTCATCCAAACGGTTTAAAAGTCCCCGCATTTGGATATTTTCTTTTGTCTTTAATCGATACAATTCCAAAATAATATAGCGAATTAAGGCACTATCCGTTGCTGAATCTTCCACTGCTAACAATTCTTTTAATTCTTCTAATGCTTCTCTGTGATCAGGATCAATATAAATTTGTAGCCGTTCCTTTGTCATTTGTTTTCACTTCTTTCAGTCTGTTTATTTTTTAGTCGTATATTTTGCTACTTCTTAAGTATAATAAATATAAGCAATTAAAATATTCAGAAACAACAGTGCACATAATGTTAGTGGGTTTTGGTTGTGCTAAATACTTTATATAAATCTTCATATTGTATTATCCCCCTCTATTTGTAACAACCGTCATGCATTTTACGAGCTTTATCTAAATGATCAATAGGATTTATCTTATTTATTCCCTAGTCCATATTGTTTTCCATTTGATATTCTAGATAGTCTAAATTATTAGTATAGTGAAGTTCATTCTCTTCTTTACTTCTATTTAACGCCTCACCTATTGTATTAATAAATCTCGATCTTGGTTAACAAAATCATTTTTTAAAACCAAATATATATCCTGATTTCAATCACTGACAACACATAGATTCTTCTTCTCTAACGAATCTATTATAAATTGAGATAGTTCATAATCACTAGATATTAATTTATCCACTGTCAAATTTGCTGGATTAGATATTAGTATTATAAATGTATTTTAAAGAAAACAAGTGTCTTCTTCATAACTATTACATCTCCTCCATCCTCAAAAATTTATACCAAAAAATAAGAAAACAAATGCAATATAAAGGAGGATTCCCCCTCCCAAAACAATAAAAAAGTAGAAAACATATTTAGTCGTTTTGCTAATATCATTCGCATTTCTTATCTTAATACTAATAAAAATATAAAACCCTATGAGTATTAAAAGTGGTAGCATTTTGATCAACAATTTTTATCCTTCCTTTGAGAAAATCATTTTGGAACTTTTTTTTATGTTAACCGATATTATAATTTAAATTTTAATGATTATTCATACACATTATATGCGTCAAGTAAATCGCTATAATTAAAAACTAAGAGATATACTGTAACAACTATACATAAAATAGCAATACATTTTGAAAACGGATCAACTTCAACGTTAAAGACACTTTTAATTATGTTAGATAAATTAATCGCCACAGTAACTCACCTGGTTTCTTGAAAACTAAAAATGCGGCCGCAATCCTTTAGGAATTTACTATAGATCTACTCTGAAAAATAAAATAAATTCATTAAATTGAATTAAAACGTTTCTAAATAACACAATTTATTACACTTAAATCTTTTGATAAAGGCCTATATAAAGATTTACACCATTTTTCTGACAAAAATACTACCTGTCCAAATAATACTCATATTCCACCTGTATACATTTTAAAAACATAAGAGAAAGCCTAGTATTCTTTACTCAACTTTTATAGATACATATATCTATACCTTCAATTCCTTCTTCCAACATTCATAAGACTCAACAGTTGCACTTTTTTTCATTCTCCTACAAATTCCACTAAACAATGACCACTTATAATCATCAAGAATGGCAGTACCTACTCCCCCTAATCCTAAAAAAAACAGTAAAAGTAAATATAAAAATAACATCATATTCGTCCATAACGATAAAAGAGTCAACAAAAGAGAAACTAAGCCTACTGTAACAAATGAAAAGAACAGAATACCATAATAAATCTTCAAAAGAACAGACCATTCTTTGATTCTATTAATAACAGATAACTCCTCCTCCGTCATCAATCAATCCACCTGTTCTTTCTTCTTTTTTGGATCAATACTCTTTAAAAACCTCTCCTCCAACACCAATAAATGACGATAAACATCATCCATTGACCAGCCTGAAGAAAGGCTTAAACAATACAAAAAATCACAAGGCAACGTCTTTACGGTACGGTTTCTTGTTACCCAGCTTGCTACTGTACTCTGCTTATATCCATGCAACTCACAAAATTGTTCTACTGTCATACCTAACCGCGAAATAATAAATACATTGATCGGGTAGGGATATACAAAGGTATTGATACTCATAGTCAGAAAGACCTCCCCCCATATTATTACGTTTGCGATAATAATACTACTCTTTCTTAAGACCAGCAAGCAAAGCGGAGAAAAAGAAGGGGCGTATCATAGATATAATGTAATAGGCAATTTGCACCTTTTAATTTCAACCTGTATCAATCATGAACAGATCTGTTTGCACGCCGATCTTATTGGGTTCTATCAAGCGTTTCAGTGCTGTCTGGACAAACGTGTATTCTCTTCCAAAAGCTTCTGAGATCGCAGC